>JAWARX010000389.1:0-7054 GCA_038893155.1 Halalkalicoccus sp. | reverse complement strand
AAACTGACCGCGTATCTCAGATCGTTCCAGCTCCGACAGCAAATCCTCCGCAAACCGGGTCGAGAAGCACTCAAAGAAATCGTTCAGGCAGTTCTTTGACTCCCCAACAATGTACTTCACAAGAGCGTAGTTCTTATCTCATCAAGGGGGCTAATCAGTGTTTTGGCCTGTCGTCAAAAATGATACCAATAGCATAAATCACGTCTCCTCAGAACTGGCAGTTACTGCTGTCTCGACCTCGACGTACCGTTCCTTCCAGGTCCCCCGCGCCCACCACGCGAGCCCCGCCAGACAGCCGACAACGTCGCCCATCACGACCGCGACCCAGATCCCCGTCTCGGCCCAGCCGGCGACGAACACCAGGTAGTACGTCAGCGGAACCCGCACCGCCCAGAGCGTGATCAGCGAGAAGACCATCGCGGTCTTCGTGTTGCCCGCCCCGCGGAAGGTCCCGAGGACGATCTGGAGGACGCCCAGAAAGACGAACATGAACGCCGCGATCTGCAGGTACTCGACGCCGTAGGCGATGGTCGTCGACGCGCCGGGGGTATCGGCCGTCAGAAAGACCCCGACGATCGGCTCGGGAAACAGATAGGCGATCAGGGTGAGGACGGCCATCACGATCGACACCAGTCCCATCGCGAGTTTCGAGGCCAGCGCGGCCCGGTCGGGTCGGTCGGCCCCGAGGTTCTGCCCGACGATGGTATCGAGCGCCTGCGAGAGCCCCATCGCCGGCAGGAAGACGAGCGAGATCAGCCGATTGCCGAGCCCGTAGGCCGCGACGATCTCCGGGGGAAAGGCGACGACCATCGCCGTCAGGACGACGAACGCGAGCGACGAGGAGGATTGTTCGACCGCGCTCGGGGTCCCCAACCTGACGATATCCCGAACGTGGCCGAACCGGGGGACGAGGTCGGTGGGCCGGATGTCCGGGCCGGCGTCCGTATAAAAGAGGACGTAGAGTCCGAGGCCGGTCGCGACCGCGCGAGCGGCGATCGTCGCGATCGCCGCGCCCTCGATCTCCAGGCGGGGAAACGGGCCGACTCCGAAGATCAGCAGGGGATCGAGTGCGACGTTGACCGCGACGCTGACGACCATCACGCGCATGGGCGTGCGAGTGTTGCCGTAGCCGCGCATGATCGAGACGAAGATGAAAAACCCGAAGAGGAAGGGGAGACCCAGAAAGTAAATTCTCATATAATCGGCCGCGAGCGGGACGATCCGCTCTTCGGTGCCGCCGCCGGCGGGAAACAGCGAGAGCAGCCACTCGGTCGAGAGATACCCCAAAACAGCGAGCCCACAGGCAAGCAGGGTGACGAAGGCGAGCGTCTGGCCCGCGATCACGTCTGCGTTCCGCCCGCTCTCGGCACCGGTATACTGGGCGACGAGGATCGCGCCGGCGGCGGTAAAGCCGCCACCGACCGAGATGAGAAAGAAGATGAGCGGGAACGCGAGGCTCTGCGCGGCGCCGGCGCCCCCCGAGACGGCACCTAAAAACGCCGTGTCGGCGACGTTGTAGGCGACCTGCAGGAGCTGGATGACGACCATCGGCCACGCGAGGCGAACCATCGGGCGGACCAGTCCACCCTCGGTCAGGGAGCGCTCGCGGGCGGTAGACACTACTTCGATCCGAAACGGTCGGGGCTATATGCGTCTTGTCGTTTTAACCGCCCGGCACTCGCAGGCTACCAGAACGATTCGGGGAGCGACAGGGCCGCCTCGCGGCAGAGTGGCCCCTGGACCTCGGTGACGCCGTCGAGGACCTCGCTCGCGCGCACGTTCGGGTCGTGGCCGGTGAACTCGGCGATCTCGGGGCTCGACGTCGCGTAGACGACCCGTTCGAACCCCGCATAGCGTAGTCCGCCGGCACACATCGGACACGGCTCGGTGCTGGTGTACATCGTCGTCTCCTCCCGTACGTCGGGTTCGAGATCGCGCACGGCGAGGCGCGCGAGGGTCAGTTCGGGGTGCCGGCGAATGTCGCCTTCGGTGACCACCCTGTTCGAGTCCTCCATCGCGATCTCGCCGTCGCAGACGAGCACCGACCCGAAGGGGTTGTCGCCGCGTTCGGCCGCCTCGCGGGCCAGCTCGATCGCCCGACGCATGAATCGTTTCTCGTTCACGTGGGAACACGGTGCCGCCGGGAGGTGTGCGTTGCGGTCGTCAGGGTTGTGTCTCGCTCCCGATCTCTTCGAGGACGCTCGTCCCCGACCCCTCCTTCGAGTCCCACGCCCACTCCTCGTGCAGTCGGACTCGGCCATCGGGGAGCCGTTCGATCTCGTCGATCGAATGGCCGGTCGCCGTCTCGCCATCGACGGTGAGGTGCGTATAGCGAAAGTCGAGGCTCTCTCCGTCGCTCCGTCCGACGAGAAATCCTCGCCTAACCGCCCCGCCCTCGTAGCGCGCCTGGATCATGTCCTCGTCCTGCTCGAACCAGAACGTCGTCGCCTCGTTCACCGCCCCGTCGGCGTCGTTCGAGGTCGCCCGAAGCACTCGTCCGTCCATGTCGATCCCCCCATCGATCATGCGATAGGGAACCCAGCGAGGCGAGTTGATCGTTCCGATCCAGCACGGTTTTGTAGCGCCTCCCGAGAGAACGATCATGATCGGCTTCATCGGCGGCAGCGGCATCTACGAGGCCCTCCCCCTCGAAGACACCCGCGAGGAGCGTATCGAAACGCCCTATGGCGACCCGAGCGCGCCCGTGACGATCGGCGAGTTTTCCGATACCGGGAGAGACGTCGCCTTTCTCCCTCGACACGGCCCGGACCACGGGCGCTCGCCGACGAACCTTCCCTACCGGGCGAACGTCTACGCGCTCAAGACGGTGGGCGTCACCCACGTCTTCGCCTCGAACGCCGTCGGATCGTTGAAAGAGGAACTCGAACCGGGGACGCTCGTGATCCCGGATCAGATCGTCGATCGCACCCGCCACCGCGAGATGACCTTCTACGGCGAGGGGATCGTCGTCCACCAGCCCTTTACCCACCCCTACAGTCCCGAACTCGTTTCCCACCTCGCCGAAGCGGCCGAGAACGCGACCGACGCCGACGTCTCGAACGGTGGTACGTACGTCTGCATCGAGGGCCCGCAGTACTCCACGAGGGCCGAAAGCGAGTTCTACCGGATCCAGGGCTGGGACCTCGTGGGGATGACCGCGATCCCGGAGGCGAAACTCGCCCGCGAGGCCGAGATCGCCTACGCGACGATCGCGGGCGTCACCGATTACGACGTCTGGAAAGAGGACAGCGAGGTCACCCTGCAGGAGGTGCTCGAAAACGCAGAGAGGAACCAGGCGGCGATCGAGGCGGTCGTCGAGGAGGCGATCCGCACCCTGCCCGAGGGGTACGAGTGTGCGGCCCACACCTCCCTCGAAGGCACGGTCAACACGCCGACGGAGGCGATTCCCGCCGACACCCGCGAGCGGGTCGAACCGCTGATCGGTGATTACCTCTGAGTCGCGGGTTCTGTCCGTTCTCGCCGATCGTGACGGTCCCGCGGTTCGCGCACGTCGAGCGTTCCGGGTTCGACGCAGTCGACACAGTAGGCGTTCTCGCCCCAGTCGAGCGTGTAGAGCGGCAGTCCCGCCAGCACCCACTGTTTCGCGTAGCGGCGCTTGAGCCCCTCCTCGGCTACCGCCCCGCAGGCGTTACACACCTCGCGCTCGCCGCGAAACGTGTCCATATCGACGCGGTCGGTCGGGCCGAAGGCCGTGTGTGCGTAGGCTCCCGATAAGCCCGCGGTGAGCCACCAGACCGCGAGACCGGCCAGCCACAGCCCGACGGCGACCCAGACCGAGTAGCCGAGAATCAGCGGCCCGACGAACAGCGCGACGAGGGCGACGATCGGGAACGCCGTCCGGACGAGCCACGCCACGAGCTCGGTGGCTCTGTCCGCGACGGCGGGCGGGCGCGACATCTATCGCTGTTGATAGCCTACTAAAACAAGAACCTTCCGCCGATCACCTTCCCCGGACGTAATCGAGCGCCGAGACGTACTCCTCGGGGTCGACTCGTCCCTCGGTTTCGGTCAGCCGCTCTCTGATCTTCGTGGGTGACATACACTGTCACACTACGGCGTTCCTCATAAGTGTACTGGCTAGTGGTAGCACACGACAGCGTTCAGTCCGCGATCGCTTCGCTTCCCTCGGCGGTGGCGGCTGGGTTCTGCACCCAGAGGTCCCCGAAGAGGTCGTCCTGTTCGAGGCGGACCTGTCCGCGGTGAGCCAAAAAGAGCAAGGCGAGGAACGTCTCGACGCGCGAGCCGCCGGCGGCGCTGATCTCGGTAAAGAGCACCTCCTCGCGCCCGGCGGCGTACTGTTCGTCGAGCGCGTCGTAGACCCGCGCGATGGTGTCCTCGATGTCCTCGCCGTGGGCCGTGCCGGTGACGTCCTCCGCGGTCGGCTCCTCCTCGGCGCGGAAGTCGTCGGCGGCGTGGTAATCCAGCGTCTGGGTACCGCGCTGAAAGCCCTTCGGCGAGCCCGACGTGTCGTACTCGCGCGATTCCTTCCACCACGAGCCGCGTTCTGCCTCCCGGAGCTCTCGAACCAGTTCGTCGAGCGTCTCGGGCGAGCCGCGCGCCTGCTTGCGGTCGAGCCGGCGCTCCATCTCGCGTTCGAGGTCCGCGATGGGGTCCTCGGGAAAGCCGTCGAACCCGTCACCCACTCCGCCGCCCATCCCCATCTCGGCCTCCCACTCGTCGAACTCCGCTTCGTCCTCGTCGTCCTCGATCAGCAGCTCGTCGCTTTTCATCCGCAATAAGACGCTCGCATAAAAGAGCGCCCGGCCCGAGGTCCGCAGGTCCGCCGAATCGAGCTTCGCGAGGAAGGCGTCGGTCACCGAGACGATGTCGATGTCCCACGGCTCGATCTCCCCCTCTTCTGCGAGCTGAACCAGCAGCTCGACGGGTTCGACCTCCCCGTCGTCGGGCTCGGTCGGCGGGGCGAGATCGGGTTCAGTCATCGGCGCTCGCGGCCTCCTCGGTCGTTCCCGCCAGATCGATCCCGGTGACGCTGCTGACGTTGTTGCCCTGCATCGTCACGCCGATGGCGCGCTCGGAGCGTTCGAGCATCGCCGAACGGTGTGAGACGACGATGAACTGCGCGTCCGCCGCCAGTTCGTCGACCAGCTCGCCAACGCGATCGGCGTTCGCCGCATCGAGGAAGGCGTCGACCTCGTCGAGCGCGTAAAACGGCGCGGGGTTGTACCGCTGGATCGCGAAGATGAAAGCCAGGGCGGTCAGGGACTTCTCGCCGCCGCTCATGGCGTCCAGTCGCTGGATCGGTTTGTCCGCGGGCTGGGCTTTCATCGTCAGCCCACCCTCGAAGGGGTCGTCCTCGTCTTCGAGGTGGAGTTCGCCGGTGCCGGCCGACAGTCGCGAAAAGATCTCGCGGAACTGCTCGTCGATCGCCCGATAGGCGTCCATGAACGTCTCGCGCTTCTGGCGCTCGTAGGAGTCGATCCGCTCGGTGATCCCCTCGCGTTCCTCGACGAGCACGTCCTTGCGGTCGGTGAGCGTTTCCAACTCGCCTTCGACCCGGTCGTACTCGTCGATCGCGAGCATGTTCACCGGCTCTAAGGCTTCCATCTCCGCGGTGAGCTCCTCGATGCGTTCTTCAACCGTGTCGTGATCCGGGATCGCCTCGGGGTCGTACTCCCCGACTTCGCGTTCGAGGTCCGCGATATCCGTTTCGAGCCCGCTGGCGCTCGCCTCCAGCCCTTCGAGGCGGCTCTCGACCGACCCGACGCGCTCTTTTGTCGCGTCGCGCTCGTCGATCGCCTCTCCCAGCGTGCCCCGAAGCTCGCGCCGTTCCTCCTTTTTCTCGGTGAGCTCCTCTTCGAGCTCCTCTACGGCCTCGCGTTTCTCCTCCAAAAGCGCCTCCTGGGCCTCGATCTCGGCTTCGAACTCCTCGATCCGTTTCTCCCGAGTTTCGATCCGCTCTTCGGCCTTCGTCGCCTGCTCGTCGAGATCCGAGATGGCGTTCTCGGCGTACTGTTTCTCCAACTGAAGTTCGTTGAGCCGCGAGTCGTGTTCGTCGAGGTCCTCCTCCAGGTCGTCGATCTCGTCGTCGATCGCTTCCAACTCGGCGGTCAGCTCGGGGATCTCGGAGTCCGCGAGCTCCGTCTCTAGCTCCTCGATCTCGTCCTCTAACTCCTCGATCTCCGCGGTCGCCTCGGCGATCTTCGACTCGATCTCGCCCATCCGCTCGTCGACGTCCTCGCTGGCCTCGGTCAGCTCGGCGATCTCCGCCGCGAGCCGTTCGGCCTTCGATTCCCGCTCCCCGATCGCCTCGCGTTTCGTCTCGATCGCGCCCTCGATCTCGCGGACCTGCTCTGTCGCTTCGGTCTTGCGGTCGCGGGCGCTTTCGAGGCGCTCTTCGGCGTCCCGGAGCTCCGAGCGCACCGATTCCCGGCGGTCCTGCAGGTCGGTGATCGCTTCGGCGACCCGCTCTAGCTGCCCCTTGCCCGACTTCGAAAAGGAGTAGCGCGACCCCGAGCGGCTCCCGCCGGTCATCGCGCCGCTCTTCTCGACGAGTTCGCCTTCGAGCGTGACGAGCCGGTACTTCCCCATCAGGTCCCGTGCGGTGTCGATGTCCTCGACGACGAGCGTATCGCCCAGTACGTACGAGAAGATTCCTGCATACGCACTGTCGAACTCGACGAGGTTGTACGCGAAGTCGACCACGCCGTCCGCGCGCGGCGGGGTAGAGAGCGACCGTGTTCGCATCTCGGTCAGCGGGAGGAACGTCGCCCGGCCCGCGTTGCGCGATTTCAGGTGCTCGATGCAGCGTTTTCCGACGCCGTCGTCGTCGACCACGACGTTCGCGAGCCGTCCGCCGGCGGCGGTCTCGCAGGCGGTCGCGTACCGCGAGTCGACGCCGCCGAGCTGGCCGACGGTGCCGTGGACGCCCTCGAATCCGGCGTTGAGGATCGTCGAGACCGCCCGGCCGTACGACGAATCGCCGCTCTCGCCGGCCCTCGCTTCGAGTTCGGCGTACTCTCCCTGTTTCGCCTGGAGGTCGTCCTCGACTTCGTCGAGTTTCGCCTGGAACTCG
>JAWARX010000388.1:0-2621 GCA_038893155.1 Halalkalicoccus sp. | reverse complement strand
CGACGAAGACGAGGACGACGGTCTCGACGATGACGAGGAAGACGAGGACGACGGCCTCGGTGACGACGACGAAGACGAGGAAGACGACGGCCTCACCGACGACGACGAAGAAGAAGACGAACCCTAGGGTTCGCTTCGACCGATCACCACCGTTTTTTGGCGCACTGACCGAACAGCAGCGCACAGACCGATCCGGCGAGCTACGATCGGCCGGCGGCGACGTCCGCGTACAGCGAGTCGAGCGACTCGATCACCGTCTCGGGTGCGAACCGTTCGAGCTGGTCGGGGATCGCCTCGCTGTAGGCGGCGTACGAGTCACAGAGCGTCTCGAAAGCTCCGGCCAGCGAGTTTGGATCGCCGGGTTCGAACAGCGTTCCCGCCGAGCCGACGATGTAGTCCATACTCCCGACGTCGGCGCTCGCGATCGGCGTGTGTGCCGCGAGCGCTTCGAGCATCACTCGACCGAACGGCTCGTCGATGACACCCGGATAGACGAACACGTCGGCCGAGGCGTACAGAGCCGGGAGCTCCGCGTGGTCGACGTAGCCGAGCCAGGTGATCGCATCGCCTACGCCGAGCCGGTCGGCGAGCGCTCTGAGAGCGTCTTCGAGCGGACCGCGACCCGCGACCCGCAGTTCGACGTCTCGGCCACCCTGTCTCAGCAACGCGAGCGCCCGCACGAGCGTGTCGACGCCCTTGATGTCCTGGAGCGCACCGACGTACAGCATCGAGATCGGTTCCGAAAGGCTCGTCGGGCACTTCGAGGAACGGTAGAACTCCTCGTCGTAGAAGTGCGGAACGACGGTCGTCGCGTCCGCCGGAAAGCCCAGCTTCGCATAGTCGTCCTTGAGGTGTGGCGAGAGGGCGTGGTAGGCGTCGACCTCCCTCGCGCGGTCCATCGACGCGCGAACGAACGGGATCTGGCCCATCGAGACGTATCCCTGTCGGAGTTCGGCTTCGAGGCTCTGACGGCGGTGTAGTGCCGTTTTCGGGATGCAGGCCGCACACTTGGCGAGACCGGGACCCGAGCACTTTCGCTTGCCGTGATAGAGCATGTCGGCTTTCGGGCAGACCGGGAGGTAGGAGTTGAGCGTCGACAGCGTGGGAACGTCGAGATCCGCGAGGACGGGGATGAACGCAGACGAGTACGAGTGGACCAGATCGTGGGTTTCGAGCGCGGTCGACTCCTCGCGCAGCGCGTCGATCTTCGTGAAGATCGGGTGGGGGAGCTTCGGGAGGGTGTCGTGAAGGACGTACTCAACGCGGTCGGTGGCGGGGAGCGTAGCCTCCGCGGCGTCCATCTGCGTCGAGACGTAGACCGTCAGATCGTGGTGTTTCGAGAGGCGTTCGATGTAGATCGTCGAGCTGTGGACCGCGCCGGTGCCGTCGCTTCCGGGACATTCGGCGGGGACGAACGCGACGTCGAGGCGCTCAGTCATGGTTTTCAGTATCCATCGGTGCGTAGCTCATCTCGCGTCCCCACCCTCCTTATCGGTGTCGTAATCGGTGGCCCCCTCGACCCGGGGGAGCGAGACGCAGAACACCGAGCCCTCGGGGTCGTTGTCCTCGACCCAGATCTCGCCGTCGTAGCGCTCGACGAGGCGGTCGACGAGCGAGAGCCCGATCCCCATGCCGGAGCTCGCCGCGCCCTGTTCACCCTCGGCGAAGAGCCGCTCTTTGCGGCTGTCGGGGATTCCGGGACCGTTGTCCGCGACGCGGATCGTCACCGCCCCCTCGCTCGCGTCGGCGGAGAGTCGGACCACCGGAACGTCCTTGTCGTTGTAAAAAATGGCGTTGCTGATCAGGTTGCCCACGACCGACGAGAGGAGATCGTTCGCACGCACGCGAAGTCCCGCGATCTCGCCCTCGATCGCGAGATCGACGTCCCGGTAGAGCCCCTGGGCTTTCTCGACTTCGGTTGCGAGCACGCTCGAAAGGACGACTGGATACAGCTCGACCTCCTCGTCGTCGGTGATCGTCTCGACGATGTCGCCGACGGTCCGGGTGATCTGGAGGATGTGGTTGCTCGACTGGATGATCTCGTCGACGGCCTCCTGTCCGCGCGGTTCGATGTGTTCAGTCACCTCGCGAGCGCGACCGACGACGAGGCTGATGTCGTTTCTGATGTCGTGGCGGGTGAGCTGGTTGAGGATCGTCAGCTCCCTCGTGCGCGCGCGGAGTTGGCGTTCGGTCTTCTTTCGCTCGATGGCGTATCTGATCGCGCGCGAGAGCACCTCGGGCGTCACGTCGTCTTTCACGAGGTAGTCCTGTGCGCCGTGTGAGACCGCTTCCATCCCCAGACTCGACTCGGGCATCCCCGTCAGCACGATCACGGGCACCGTTTCGGTCCCTTCGAGGACGGTCTCGAGCGTCTCCAGACCCGTGCTGTCGGGCAGTCTGAGATCCAGCAACAGGACGTCAGGCTCGTCCGTCGAAAGCGCGTCGAGACCCGCTTCGAGCGTTGGTCCGTGGACGAACTCGACCGTCCCCTCGCGGCCCTCTCGGAGCATCTCCTCGATGAGACGTGCGTCGCCGGGGTTGTCCTCGACGAGGAGGACCGACTCGAAGACGGGGGTGGCGCGCTCGCTCATCCGAACTCCGTAAAAGCGGGTCGGTTTCGC
>JAWARX010000387.1:0-2667 GCA_038893155.1 Halalkalicoccus sp. | reverse complement strand
AGGACGTGGCGTACCGCGACGTGGGCGACTACCTCGAGCTACAGCCGGGTGCGTACGCGGTGCGGATCACGGCCGCCGGCGACGAGGAGACGGTCGTCTTCGACGAGGAACTGGATGTCGCGGCGGGCTGGTTTACGCTCGCGGCCGTCGGCGAGGTCGAGGGCGAGAGCCAGCCGTTCGACGTGGTCGTCGTCGAGGACGACGCCTCGGATCCGGGGGAGAACGCCCGCGTCACCGCCGTCCACGCCTCGCCGGACGCTCCGGAGGTCGACCTCGTCGAGTCAGAGTCGGGCGATCCGCTGGCCGAGGGGCTCGCGTTCGGCGACACAGCGACCTTCGAAGTCCCCGAAGGAGCGTATACCCTCGAAGTCCGGCCCGCAGACGAGGAGGAGGCGGTCGCCGAGTTCGACGTCGAGGTCGCCGCCGGAACGGCCTACAGCGCCTTCGCCGTGGGCTACGTCGAACCCGACGAGGCCCCGGTCGACGAGGAGTTCGACCTCGAAGTGGTCGAAAACGAGATCACAGCCCAGTAGCCGGCTCGTTACACGGGCCACGCGGATTTCGGAAACGCGGGCGATGTCGCTCGCTGAAACGGCGCGGAGGACTTTAGCCGACGGCCGGCCACGACTCAGACGTGTCGATCGAGAACGACCTGTGGTATCTCATCGCCAGCGTCCGGGGCGGCGAGAACAGGGTCCGAATCATCCGTCTGCTCGAAGCGCGCCCGCACAACGCAAGCCAGCTCGCCGGAACGCTCGATCTGAGCTACAACACCGTTCGCTACCACCTCGATCTGCTCTGCGACCACGGGATCGTCGAGGCCGGCGGCCAGACCTACGGGGAGCTGTACCACCTCACCGATCGCTTCGAGCGACACAGGAGGGAGTTCGAGGCGGTCGCGGAGACCCTCCAGTGAGGACCGGCCGGACGCGAACCTTTATCAAAACGCCGCCGCTCCGTTCGGGTATGAGCGATGCGTCGGTAGTACGTCGATAGATCTCTTTCGACAACGCAATCCACTTACGCTCACTGGAGAGACTGACCACATGGACGATAGTTACGACCCCGGCGTCGTCGAGCCGCGCTGGCGCGAGCGCTGGGCAGCGGAGGACGTGTATCGCTACGAGGGAGATGAGCAGCGCCCCGACTACGTCATCGACACGCCGCCGCCGTATCCAACAGGTAATCTCCACATCGGGAACGCGCTGGGCTGGTGTTACATGGATTTCGCCGCCCGGTTCCAGCGCCTGCAGGGAAAGGACGTACTCTACCCGCAGGGCTGGGACTGCCACGGCCTCCCGACCGAAGTGAAAGTCGAGGAGAACCACGGGATCCACCGCACGGACGTCTCCCGCGAGGAGTTCCGCGAGCTCTGTATCGAACACACCGAAGAACAGATCGACGCGATGCGCGAGACGATGCTCGACCTGGGCTTCTCGCAGGACTGGGAGGCCGAGTACGTCACGATGGAGCCGGAGTATTGGGGGCTGACCCAGCGCTCGTTCGTCGAGATGAGCGAGAATGAGTACGTCTACCGGGACGAACACCCCGTCAACTGGTGTCCGCGCTGCGAGACGGCGATCGCCGACGCCGAGGTCGAAAACGAGGACCGCGAGGGGACGCTCTACACGATCCGCTTTGCGGGGGTCGGGAACGACAGCGTAGAGATCGCGACCACGCGCCCGGAACTCCTGGCCGCGTGCGTCGCGATCGCGGTTTCGCCCGACGACGAGCGCTTCGAGGACCGGGTCGGCGACACCTTCGAGGTCCCCCTGTTCGGCCAAGAGGTCGAACTCATCGCGGACGAGGCGGTCGACTCGGAGTTCGGCACGGGTGCGGTGATGATCTGCACCTTTGGAGATAAACAGGACGTCGACTGGTGGGCCGAGTACGACCTACCGCTCAGGACCGTTCTAACGGAAGACGGCCGGCTGAACGACCGGGCCGGCGAGTTCGAGGGCCTGGAGATCGGCGAGGCGAAATCCGAGATCGCGGCGGCGCTCGACGAGGCGGACCATTTGCAGGATAGCGAGCCCGTCGAGCAGTCGGTCGGCTGTTGCTGGCGGTGTGACACCCCGATCGAGATCCTCTCGAAAGAACAGTGGTTCATCCGCGTCGACCAGGAGGAGATCCTCGGGAAGGCCCGCGAGGTCGAGTGGATCCCCGAGCACATGTACGCTCGACTGGAGGAGTGGACCGAGGGCATGGAGTGGGACTGGGTGATCTCGCGTCAGCGCGTGTTCGCGACCCCGATCCCCGCGTGGTTCTGCGAGGAGTGTGAGCACGTCCACGTCGCGAGCGTCGAGGACCTTCCCGTTACCCCCACGAGCGAGGATCCCGAGATGGCCTGTCCCGAGTGCGGTTCCGAGAGCTGGCGCGGCGAGACCGACGTGATGGACACGTGGATGGATTCGTCGATCTCGGCGCTGCACGTCGCGGGCTGGCCCGAGGCGGACTTTACGCCCGTGCAACTGCGCGAGCAGGGCCACGACATCATCCGGACGTGGGCTTTCTACACCATCCTGCGGACCGCGGCGCTCGAAGGCGACATCCCGTGGGAGCAGGCGCTCATCAACGGCATGGTCTTCGGCGAGGACGGCCACAAGATGTCCAAATCGCGGGGCAACTTCGTCCAGCCCGAGGAAGTGGTGGAGGAACACGGCGCCG
>JAWARX010000386.1:0-2669 GCA_038893155.1 Halalkalicoccus sp. | reverse complement strand
GCCCCTCCTTCGACGGCGGTCGTTCCGGAGTAACGCCGCGGTTCGGTGCGGTAGCGTACGTTTTTATCGCTGTGTCCGTAACGGGTGGATATGTCTGCCTCGGTGGAGTCTCTACTCGATCGCGTTCGCCAGCCCGAACACACCGGCGCGAACCGGTGTGTCCCGTGTACGATCGCGAACGTACTCCTCGCGCTCGGAGCGAGTGCGGTGCTCGCCCTCGTTTCGCCTCCGCTCGGCGCGCTCGCCCTTTTGGCTTCGCTCGGTGCGATCTCCCTCCGGGGCTATCTCGTCCCTGGCACGCCCGAACTCACGAAACGATACCTCCCCGAGCGCGTCCTCGCCGCATTCGACAAGGACCCCCGTGAGGACGGCTTCGAGACCGTCGAGCGCCTCGAACACCGGCGGCGGAACGCGGTCGATCCAGAGGCGTTCCTCCTCGAGGTCGGAGCCGTCGAGCCGTGCGAGACCGTCGAGGACGTCTGCTCGACCGACGAGTTCGATCGCCTCGTCGAGAGAGGTACCGGGCGCTACCGGGAGACCGTCGAGTACGACGCGCTGGCGACGCTTTTCGGGACCGAGCCCGGTTCGATCGAACGGCTAGAACGACCGTACCCCGCCTTCAGGATCGATCGCCGCGTCCGGAAGTGGCCCTCGGCGGCGGCGCTCGTCGCCGATCTGGCCGCCGACGACGCCCTGCGGGCGCTTACCGAGCGGTGGGCGGACGTGCCCCGCGATCAGCGCCTCGGAATCTTGAAATCCCTCCGCTCGTTTCGCGAACGCTGTCCCCGGTGTTCGGGCGAGATCGAGCTGAGCGAGGGGACCGTCGAGTCGTGCTGCCGAAGCTACGAGGTGCTCGCGCTGGGCTGTCGGGACTGTGGGGCCTCGCTGCTGGAGTTCAACCCCGAGGAGGTCGAGCCCGGACGCGACGAGACGGGGATCGTCTCCTGACGCGTTCTATTGGCGCTCGGAAACGATCCGAACGGTCACCTCGTCGTACAGTCCCTTCTCGCGTGCGTCCCCGACGTTCAGGCCGGCACCGATCGTGTGTTCGCCCGGCGCGGCTCGCTCCCACTCCGAGCGCGAGACGCGAAACAGTCCGTCCCAGCGCTTCTCGAACCGCTTTCGCTCGCCGCGACCGAACCGGAGCTCGCCGGGTTCGTCCGGCGGATCGCGGATCGGCAGGCGCGCGGCTTCGGTCGCGCCGTCGACGGACCACGTCCAGAGGATCGGCGAGCGGGTCCGAAACGTGATCGGAAACGGCATCGCGTTTCGCATCGTGACGCGAAACGGTATCGGCTCGCCGACCGGAAACTCGGTCCGCGGGACCGACACGTCGATCGACACCGCCCGGTTTCGCAGCCACTGGGGGACGACCCGTCGGCTCAGCGCGGTCGAGTTCACCGAACGCATCGCCTGTAGCGGCGTCTTCGAGCGCCGCCGGTTCGGGGTGAAGCCGTCGTCGTCCCGGTAGAGCGCATCCGACTCGTAGATCCGACGCATCGTCCGTACGAGGGGCGAAGAGAACTAAAGGCGTTCGGAGCGCGATGCGTCGGTCTCGGCGACGTGACTCTATCGGCGGCGAAACGCGCGTAAATCGGTGCCGGTGTCCGTCAAGCCGCGCTATCGCAGTTCGCACCTGCGCGACCGACGGCTTCAGTCGTCGGCGATCGCGTCGCCGGTCGTGCCCGCCGGCGAACCACTTCGGCCGTCGAACTCCTCGTCGTACAGCAGGCAGGCGATCCGGTGGGCCTCGCCGGTGGCGTACTGCTCGGGGTGGCGCTCCTCGCAGGGCGAGACGAACGCCGATTCGAGCCGTTCGCTGGCGGCCCCGAACTCCTCGTCGTACAGCGCGTCGATCGCCTCCGAGAGTGCGCCCTCGGCGCGCGCATCGCTCACCGGTCGGGGCAGCGAGACCTCCGCCCTGCCCATCTCGCCGAGGCGCTCCCGGGACACCTCCGACGGAGCTACCGTCTCGCCGGCCCCGTCGCCCTCGGCGGCGGTGACCGATTCGAGGGTCTCTGCGTTTCGAACGCGGAGTTTGAGGTCGACGATCGATCGCCACTCCGCCTGTCGCAGGTCGTACTCCTCGGGCCGGATGATCCGCGGACAGCGCGTGTGGAACCGACAGCCCGAGGGCGGGTCGATCGGCGACGGGACGGTCCCGGAGAGGAAGATCTGCTCGCCCTCCCAGAGCGGATCCGGCTCGGGAATCGCCGACAGCAACGCCTCGGTGTACGGGTGATGCGGCGGCGAGAACACGTCCTCGGTCGTTCCGACCTCCGCGATCTTGCCGAGATACATCACCGCGACGCGATCCGAGATGTGCTCGACGACGGAGAGGTCGTGGGCGATGAAGATGTACGACAGCCCGAACTCGTCCTGGAGGTTTTCGAGCAGGTTGAGGATCTGGGCCTGCACCGAGACGTCGAGCGCGCTCACCGGCTCGTCACAGACGATGATCTCGGGGTCGACCGCCAGCGCGCGGGCGATCCCGATGCGCTGGCGCTGGCCGCCCGAGAACTCGTGTGGGTAACGGTGCGTGTGACTCGGGTTGAGTCCCACGACCTCGAGCAGTTCGTAGATCCGCTCGGTGCGTTCGGCACCGCTCGCGATACCGTGGATGTCAAGCGGTTCGCCGATGATGTCGCCGACGGTCAGCCGCGGGTTGA
>JAWARX010000385.1:0-4971 GCA_038893155.1 Halalkalicoccus sp. | reverse complement strand
GTCGAGGCCGGCGGCGGGACAGCCGAGCACGTTTCGCGCGCCGTCGCCACAGCCCTGGATCGTCGTCAGGCCGACCTCGTCGTAGCGCGCCCAGATCTCGGGGACGTCCTCGATCTCGATCCAGTGGGTCTGGACGTCCTGTCGGGTCGTGATGTCGAGGAAGGCGTCGCCCCACAGCTCGTTCTGCTCGCTGCCGCCGTAGGCCTCGGGGGCAGTGGCGAACTCCGCCGCGATCTCGCCGACGGTTTCGGCCTGCTCGGGCGTCAGGCGGCCACCGGGCACCTTCGTGCGCATCATCAGGTAACCCCGCTGGCGGCCGTGAGTGTACATCCCGGTCCACTTCATGCGTTCCCAGACGCCCTCGCCAGCGCGTTCCTCGATCTCGTCGAACGACAGGCCCTCTTCGGCGTACTCGTGGACATCTTCGATGACGTCGAGGGGGTGTTTCTCCCGTTTCCACCGCTCGACGGTGTTCACAGCGACCACCTCACGTGGTCGCTGTGAGCGGGGAGCGGCTCCCCCACGAACGAGTTCACGGCGGCCACTCCCCGTGGTCGTCGAGAACCGATCGATGCCGTGAGGCGGTAACCCGCCGATAGTGTGAGACGGTTTCAGTGCCCATGAAAGCGAATAGCAACCACTGGCTAAATGAACGCGTGTCCGGGCGAAGACTGTCGCGAGTACCGATTGTCGGCGAGTGCTGCAGCTATCGGTGACGTCGGCGAACCCGAACCGGACGGCGGCTATCGCCGACGGAGAGCGCATCGACGCCGCCGTCGAGCGGGTGTCACAGACCTCCTCGATGGCCGTCCGGCGGACGCGGTCGGCCCGGAACCGGCAGGGATCATCGGCGGTCGGCAGTCTTTTCGACCCGGTCGTCGATCGGACGGTATGGAACGGCTCGTGCGATCGCTCGAGGACGCGCCCGTCGTCTCGCGCGACGGGTACGAGTACTTCGTCCACCCGGTGACCGACGGGATCCCCGCGGTCGACGCGCCGCTGCTGCGCGAGATCGCCGGAGGGATCGCCCACCTCGCGGATCTCGAGGGAGTCGACCGGATCCTGACGGCCGAGGCGATGGGGATCCACCACGCGACGGCGCTGACCCTCGAAACCGAGATCCCCTTCAGCGTCGCCAGAAAGCGCTCCTACGGGTTCGACGGCGAGATCGCCGTCCACCAGGAGACGGGCTACGACGAGGGCGAACTCTACGTCAACGGGATCGAACCGGGCGAGCGCGTGCTCGTGGTCGACGACGTCTACTCGACGGGCGGCACCCTCCGGGCGCTGTGTGAGGCGCTCGTCGATCTCGGGGCGGAGCCGACCGAGGTGGCGGTCGTGATCCGTCGGGGCGACGGTCCCGTCGAACTTCCCGTGCCGTTCTCGGCGCTGGTCGAAGTCGAGGTGCGCGACGGGCGGGTCGTAGCCGAGGCGATCGGCAAAACGAGCGACTAGAGCAGGCGTTTCGCGACGGTTTTCGCAGGGCCGAGATCCACGCCCAGTCTGTCTTCGAGATCGAGCACCAGCAAAATCTCCTCGCGTTCGATCCCGCCGAAGCGAAGCGTGACGAGGGCGTGGATCGCGAGAAACAGCGCGAACAGCGGGATGAAGATCGGGAGCGTTACCGTCACCAGCGAGGTGACGAGTACGTAGAGCCCGCCGATCGAGACGATGGCCGCGCTCGCGGGCTTCAGCAGGGACGCGCCGAAGGGGTGGATCCCGGTCCGGGTGTACAGCTGCGTCGAGTAGGCTACGTTGAGCAAGAGATAGGAGATGACGGTCGCGACCGCCGCGCCGAGATACGAGTAGCGAGGGATGAGCACGACGTTGAGCGCGACGTTGAGCGCCGCCGCGCCGATGTTGTCGTACATGATCAGCCGGGTGTGGCCCATCGCGGTCAGCGTCTTGTAGTTCGGGCCGACGATCGCGTGGACGAAGAAGCCGACCGCGAGCACGGACAGCGCGAACGCGCCCTCGGTGTACTGCGGGCCGAACGTGTAGCGGATCAGCAGTTCGGGGAACAGCGCGATGACCAGAAAGATCGGGAGCGAGGCCATGAAGATCCACTTCGTGACCAGCTGGTAGATGTGGCCCATCTCGTCGGTATCGCCCTCGGCGTGTAGCTCCGAGAGGATCGGAACGAACAGGAACCCGAACGACGCGAGCACGACCGTCAGCATCGTCGCCAGCGGGTAGAGCACGTTGTAGATGCCGACGTCGGCCGTCGAGACGTAATACCCCAGCAGAAACGTGTCGATGTCCGCAAGGATCTTCACCATGATCGCCGAGACGATCAGCGGCGCGGAAAAGGCGAGCAGCTCGCGGTGCATCGAGACCGACGGCGTGCGCGTAAACAGCGTCGTGTCCCGGTAGAGGTAGTAGCTGCCGAGCGCCGCGGCCCCGACGTGCCCGAAGACGTAGGCCCACGCGACGCCAGCGGCGTCGTACCCCAGCCAGAGGATGGCGACCGCGAGCAGCAGGCGCGTGACGTGGGCGGTGACGTTCTCGACGAGCACCTTCGGGACGGTGCGTTTGGTCCCCTGAATCCCGCCGATGGCGAGCTTCTCGATCGACGCAAAGGGCATCGCGAGCCCGAACACCCGCAGGACGGGCCCGACGTCGGGATCGCCGAAGACCGTCGTGGCGATCGGGTCGGCGAAGACGATCAGTGCGGCACCCGAGAGGATCGACAGGGGCAACACGAGCTGGAAGGCCGAAACGAGGACGCCCCGGCGGTAGGCGGGATCGTCGTACCGGGGCAGGTACCGACCGACGCCGGTGTGCATCCCCAGCAAGACGACCGTCGAAGTCGTCGCGAGCGCGGCGGCCCCGAGCGCGATCGCGCCGTAGCCCTCCGGGCCGAGCAGCCGGCCGATGACGAGCGCGGAGAGAAACGAGATCGCGAGTCCGAACATCTCGCCGACGAAGACGATGCTCCCGCCGGCGAACAGCTTCTGGAACGGCTCGTCCTCTTCGGCCATTGAAGGCGCTACGTCGAGGCCGGGTGTAGGCGTTGTGTTCCGCGACCGTTCGATGAAATCCGTGACATACCTCGGGAACGGACGTCAGTCACCCAGCAGTTGGTCGACCAACCACTCGGGGTCGAACCGTTCGACGTCCTCGTACTCCTGGCCGGTTCCCAGAAAGAGGATCGGTTTGCCGGTGACGTAGGCGATAGAGATCGCCGCCCCGCCGCTGGCGTCCGCGTCGGCCTTCGTCAGGATCGCACCGTCGATCTCCGCCGCGTCGTTGAACTTCTTGGCGCGCTGGACGGCGTCCTGTCCGGCGACGGCTTCGTCGGTAAAGAGCGTCATGTCCGGGCCGACGACCCGCTCGATCTTCTCGAGCTGGTCCATCAGCCCCTCGTTGGTGTGGAGCCGTCCCGCCGTATCGCCGAGCACGACGTCGACGTCGTGGGCCTGTGCGTACTCGACGGCGTCGTAGATCACCGCGGCCGGATCCCCGCCCTGCTCGTGGGAGATGAGTTTCGTTCCGAGTCGGTCGGCGTGCTCGCGGATCTGTTCGTTCGCGCCCGCACGGTACGTGTCGCCGTTGGCCATCACCGTCGAGTAGCCCCGCCCTTCGAGGTACTGCGAGAGCTTCGCGATCGAGGTGGTCTTGCCGACGCCGTTCACACCCGTAAAGATGATCGTCACCGGTTTGTCGGCCGCGGCGATCCGCTCGTCGAAGTCGAACTGTCCGACGCTGATCACGTCCAACAGCGCCTCCCGGAGCGCCTGATCGACCCGCTCCTCGACCGTCTGGGTCATCCCGCGGGTCGCGTTTTCGAGGTCGTCGCGCAGGTTCGCGACGATCTCCTGGGCCACGGTGAACTCCACGTCGCTTTCGAGCAGGGCGAACTCGAGATCGTCGAGCGGCCCCTCGATCACCTCGGGATCGATGACGATCTGGCCGGTCGCGAGCGACTTCGCCCGGTGCATGAACCCGCCGCCCGAGTCGGACGAACTGGACGAACGCTCCGGTTCGTCGGCAGCTTCGGAACGCTCGGCGGCCCCGTCCGTGTCCTCGACCGATTCGGTGGCCGGCTCGGGTTCGATCGGTTCGCCCGAACCCGCGGGTTCGGGCTCGGCGTCGGGCGTCGCGTCGGCCGGTTCCGGGGCGTCGGCGGAGTCCGCAGGATCCGCGACCGACGCGTCGCTCGTCTCGGCGACCTCACGAGAATCAGCTTCTTCGGCCTCCTCCTCGACGTCGTCGCGGAAGCGACCGAGCTTTTCTTTCAGTCCGTCGAACATGGCTTACTGCTCGTCGTTCCCTTGCTGTTGCTGGAGCTGCTGCATCGCCTGCTGCTGGGCCTGCTGTTGGACCTGCTGGGCGCGCTGTTCGACCTCGTCGATCTCCGATTCCAGCTCGTCGATCTCGGCTTCGACCTCGTCGATCCGATCGGAAAGCGTGTTTCGCTTCGTCTGGAGCGTGCTCGTCGCGTCGTCGCGCTCCAGTTCGGCCGCGAAGCCGCCGCCGACGTTCACCACGACCTCGTCGATGTCGTCGACCGTCGCGCGGACGTACGCGCCGCCGCCGACGGGGACCTGCACCGTCGAGTCCGTTTCGAGCGATTCGAGCGCGTCGACGGCTTCCGTGATCTCGGCCTGTTCGGTTTCGAGCGCCTCTATCTCGGTTTCGAGCGCCTCCTGCTGGGCGTCGAGCTCCTGGAGCTGCTGGGAGAGCTCCTGCAGTTCGGGGTTTCCGCCGCCCATGCTCATCGCGCGATCACCGTGTTGAGAGAAGCGAACGTCATGCCTACGACTGGGCCCGCGAGTCGGAAGTATCTTCCTAGTCGAGGTAGCCCAACGCGTCCTCGATCCGCCCGAGTTCGGGCCCGGTCGTGTCCCGTCCGGCGACGTAGCCGGAGGCGTTCGCGACCAGTCCCGACCCGACGAGCGGGCGGCCGTAGTTGATCGTCCCGATGTCCGCGTAGGCGTCGAGAAGTTCCTCCAGGAAATCGAGCTCGCC
>JAWARX010000384.1:0-2705 GCA_038893155.1 Halalkalicoccus sp. | reverse complement strand
ACCGAAGAGGGCGAGGAAAGCGAGGAGGCGACCGTGACCGAGGCACGAAACGTCAGCGCCGAACTCGGGGCGGGCGACGCACCGATCTCCGTTCGGAGCGGCGAGCAGCGCCTCGGGACCGTTCCGGGGGGGCTGTCGACGACCGGGACGTTCGACGTCGTCGTCGACGGTGACGCCCAGCCGGGAACCTACGAACTCCCGGTCGAGCTGACGTACACGTACACCCCCGAAGCCGACGGCGACGAGGCGGCCGACGACGTGACCGAGACGGCCACCGAGACCGTCGAGATCGAGATCGAGGAGTCCTCGCAGTTCCAGATCGAGGGGGCGACCTCCGGGGTGAGCGTCGGCGACAGCACCGAGTCGACGATCGACATCACGAACACCGGACCGAACGACGCCAGCGAGGCGACCGTGACGCTCGAAGCGCCCGATCCGACGCTCGATATCACCTCACAGCGAAACGATATTTACATCGGCGACTGGGGGGCCGGCGAGACGCGGGCGATCGACTTCGTGACAGAGCTCGACGACGACGCGCTCCAGCAGGACTACACGATATACGCGACCGTCGAGTACCTCGACGAGAACGGAAACGAACAGACCTCCCGCCAGCTCCGGACCGGGATCCCGACCAGCGCCGGCCAGAGCTTCGCGATCGATGGCGTCGAAAGCGACCTGTACGTCGGCGAGGACGGGCGAATGACCGGCCAGCTCACGAACGAGGGGCCGAACGACGTGGAGAACGTCGTCGTCGTGCTCGGGGACGACGGCGAGGGGGGGCAACTCGACGTCTTCGGCGATGTGGCCGAGGACGGGCCCGCCATCGGCCTCGGCGAGAACGTCTCTCCCAGAGAGACCCAGTACGCGGTCGGCAGCCTCGATCCGGGCGAGAGCGCCGACTTCTCGTTCCCGCTCGCGGTGAGCGGCGAGGCCGAAGCCGGGCCCCGGACGGTCGAACTCACGACGCGCTATCGCAACGCCGCGGGCGAGGTCAGGACCAGCGATCCGATCGACGCGACCGTCGAGATCGGTGAGGAACGCGAGGCCTTCGCCGTCGAATCCGGCGGCCAGGAGGGAACGCCGACGCTCGAATCCGGCACCACCGGAGCCGTCGAGATCCGGGTGACCAACGACCACGACGGGACGCTCTCGAACGTGCGCGCCCAGACGTTCACGAACGACCCGCTCTCGATCGACGACGACGAGGTGTTCGTCCCCGAGATCGATCCCGGAGAGACCGTGGTCCTCGAGTTCGACGTCGACGTCGCGGAGGGTGCGGATCCCCAGACCTACCCCGTCGAGATCGACTTCCAGTACGACGACGAGGGCGACCGCGACCAGCTTTCGAGCACGTACCGGGTTCCGGTGACCGTGAGCGAACCCACGGACGACGGGCTGTCGTGGCTGGTCGTCCTCGCGGTCGTGGCCGTGCTTCTTGCGGCGATCGCGTGGTGGTTCCGCGATGATCTACGCGAACGGTACGCCACGCTCCACAAAGAGGATCTGTCCGGACGGGACGAGGCGTCGGACCCGGACGGATCCGCAGAGCGGGAATGATGTCGAGGATCGATCGGGCGATCGGACGGCTCAACCACTGGATCACCGACCGCTCTGGCGTCGTGATCGCGCTGTTTCTCGTCGCGACGCTGCTGTTTGCCAGCGGGCTGGGAAACATCGAACTCGACGAAGGAACCGAAGGGTTCGCGGAGGACGTCCCCTCCCAGCAGGCCTTAGAGGACATCAACCAGGAGTTCAGCCCGCCGTTCGAGCAAGAGGAGGGATCGACACAGCTCATCCACCGCGCGGACAACGTCCTCACGCAGGAGGAGCTGGTGCGGATGCTGGTCTTACAGGAACGCCTCGAAGACGACCCGACGATCCGCGTCGAGGAGACCTCGAGCTTCGCCGAGTTCGTGGCGATCACGCTGGATCCGACCGCCGAAACCCCCGAACAGCAGGCCGCCGCGATCGACGGGGCCACGAGGGGAGAGGTCCGCGAGGCGGTCCGCGAGACCGTCGAGGAACAGCCCGGCGTCGAGAGCCTGCTGAGCGACGACTTCAATCCCGAGGACCCCTCGGCCTCGGCGACGATCGCCACCGCGACCCACGCCGGCGAGGTCGATCTCGGCGGGGTACAGGACCGGACCGACGCGATCGTCGATTCGGTCGGCGGCGACGTCCTCGTGTTCGGACAGGGCGTGTTCGCAAACGAGTTCGAGGACGTCATCGGCGACTCGCTCGCGCTCGTGATCCCCGTCGTGGTCGTGCTCATTCTGGCGTTCCTGATCGCCGCCTACCGCGACCCGTTCGACCTTCTGCTTGGGTTGGTCGCGCTGGCGATGACGATCGTCTGGACCTTCGGCTTCACGGGGCTCGCGGGCATCCCCTTCTCGGAGATGCTGATCGCCGTTCCGCCCCTCCTGCTCGCGATCGGGGTCGACTTCGGGATCCACGCGGTCAACCGGTATCGCGAAGAACGCGCGGCGGACCGAACCGTAGACGAGGCGATGGAGCGGGCGACGCGCCAGCTGCTGGTCGCCTTCTTCATCGTCACGGGCACCACGGTGATCGGCTTCGGCGCGAACGTCGTGAGCGAGCTCCCGCCGATCCGGGAGTTCGGCGTCGTCGCCGGCGTCGGCGTGATCTTCACGTTCCTGATCTTCGGGATCTTCATGCCCGCCGCGAAGGTGGCGATGGACCGC
>JAWARX010000383.1:0-2706 GCA_038893155.1 Halalkalicoccus sp. | reverse complement strand
AAGCGGGCGATCGAAAAGTACGTCGAGCGCTTCGGCGGGCGCTACGAGGGCCGTCTCAGGAACTTCATCGTGGACCGCGAGGGGGAGATTCACGACGCCCACCGCTACAGCGTCTCGCGCGCGGAGTGGCGCGAGGCGGTCGCGGACGACCGCCCGTCGGTGACGTTCGACGACTGACCGCGCCGGGGCCGATCAGCCGCCGGTTCGTTCGTCCGGGAGGCGTCCTGCGACGACTTCCCCGCCCTTCAGCACCGTCGTCGGGTCGCGGAGCAACGAGACGTCTTCGAGGGGATTTCCCTCGATCACGAGCAGGTCGGCGAATCGGCCGGGTTCGAGCACGCCGACGTCGAACCCGAGCACCTCCGCTGCGCTCGCGGTCATCGCCTCAATCGCCTCCTTCGGGCGCATCCCGTGTTCGATCATGAACGAAATTTCTGTACTGTTCGTCCCGTGGTAGTTGAAGGGCGTGCCGGCGTCGGTGCCACCGGCGATCTCGACGCCCGCCTCGTAGGCCCGCTTGAACGACTCGATGTGGCGCTCGTAGACGTCGCCGGTCTTTCGCGAGCTCTCCTCGGTGGCCTGTTCGGTGTTGCGCGCGATCCGGTAGGGCGCAGAGAGCGTCGGGACGAGCGTCACGTCGTTCGTCACCAGCAGGTCGATCGCCTCCTCGTCCATGAACGTGCCGTGCTCGACGGTGTCGACGCCGGCTTTTGCGGCGGCTTTGATCCCCTCCGCACCGTGGGCGTGGGTCGCCGTGTGGACCCCCCGGCGATGGGCTTCGTCGATGATCGCCTCCAGTTCCTCGTGGGTAAAGGCGAGCGTCTCGGGATCGGTACCCGGCGTCGTCACCCCACCCGTGGCCATGAACTTGATGAACCCCGCGCCCCGTTTGACCTGCTCTCGGACCGCCCGGCGACACTCGACGGGCCCGTCGACCTCCCGGCCGAGGTGGTGGCCGTGGCCTCCCGTGATGGTGATCGACCGGCAGTTCGCGAGCGTCCGGGGACCCGGTACGTCCCCGCGGTCGATCGCGCGCTTTACGACGACGTCGAGGTCCCGCGCGCCCATCGCTCGCACGCTCGTCACGCCCGCTTCGAGGGTCGTCCGGGCGTTTTTCACCTCGGTCAGCGTGAGTTCGGCGTCGCTCTGTCCGACGACGTCCTCGACGGTCGCCTGCCCCGACAGCGAGAAATGCACGTGTGCGTCGACCAGTCCCGGCAGTACCGTGTGGTCCGACAGCGAGACCACCGGTTCGTCCCCCTGTGGCTCGGCGTCGCCGACCGCCTCGATCAGCCCCGACTCGGGGTCGAAGCGGATCGCTCCGTCCGTCGCTACCTCCTCGCGCCCGTCGAACAGGCGCGCGTCCCGCAGAATCATTACCCGAGTTTATCGGTCAGGGGGCTTGAATGGCACGAACCGCATCGGCTCACCCGCCGTCAGTTCCCCGCCGCACCGTTGGCAGAACCCGACACCGACGCCACGCTCCGATAGCACACCGCACGCGGTGGATCAGTCGTGTTCGTATATGGTCTCCCGTCGTGCGAGTAGATACGTCGGTCGCGCTCGGTCCGGCGACGAGAAACGGCGCGGCAGCGTCCGCCATCGTGATTCCTACGAGCGTCGACGCCACCTCGACGACGTCCACCGGAGTGAGCACCGCCGTCAGTCGCGGACGCTTCCGAGGGACCGATCCACCCACGAGCTAGCCACTGGTTGATTGGTGCTGGGTGCTGCGACCGTTCTACGATTTCGTATCGCCACATTAGATTTATCATAGCACTCTCGCGACCATCTCGCCCCACGCCTCGAAGCCGTGGCGGTCGTAGAACGCCCGTGCGCGGGCGTTTTCGGGGTCGACGTCGAGCACGAGTCGATCGATGGGGAGGTCCTGTTCGCGGGCGAGGGCACACGCCGCGTTCATCAGATCGTCGGCAACGCCCGTTCCCCGACACTCGGACGCGACGTAGAGTTCGTTTATCACCGCCGCGTCCCAGATCATCGCCAGTCGCTCGGGGAGGACGAACACGTAGCCGACGAGCTCTCCGTCCTCGGCGACGGTCACACACCGGGGATCGTCGGCGACACAGCGCTCGACCCAGTCGAGATACCGCCTTCGGTACTCGAAGGTGAGTTTCGCCTCGTAGGTGGCTTCCTTCTCGTCGCTGCCCGTCTCCGTGCCGAGTCCGGTTTCGAACGCACGTTTGAGCTTCCAGAGGTCGCTGCGGTCCGTTTCCGGATCGTACGATCGAACGTCCATGGTCGGTGGTCCTCGCGAGCGCGCTTCTGACTGTCGCTAATCCTCGTTCATGTACTCGGTCGCCGGTGCGGTCGTCGCGGCGCGCTGGTCTTCGACGAGCCGCCGGCCGACGACCAGGCCGCTTACAACCAGCAGAACGAACTGCTCGCCGCTCAGGGAGACGGGAAACCGGCGCGCACCGTCCGCGTCCACCGAATCGAACCCGGTCCTGTAGTGAATGTCCCCGGTCGTCCCGAGTTCGGTGACCTCGATGAAGTCCACGGTGAACCCGCCCTGGTAGGCGAGGACCAAGTGTCCCGATACCCTGTAGAACTGATCGTAGATCGGCCAGAAGGCGTTGATCCCGGTGTCGAACGCGTCGAGCGCGATGTGTCCGAACGCCATCGCGACGATACTGACCCACGCGACGCGGACGCCGTAGGCACCCCAGCGGTCGTAGACGTACGACT
>JAWARX010000382.1:0-2708 GCA_038893155.1 Halalkalicoccus sp. | reverse complement strand
TCTGATCAACTGCGCTCGCGGCGGCGTCGTCGACGAGGCCGCGCTGGCCGACGCGGTCGAGAACGGCCCGCTGAAGGGCGCGGCTCTCGACGTGTTCGCGGAGGAGCCGATCTCCCCGGGCAACCCGCTTCTCGACGTCGAGGACGTGATCGTCACGCCGCATCTCGGCGCCTCGACGGAGGCCGCCCAGGAGAACGTCGCCGTTTCGACCGCCGAACAGGTGCTCGCGGCGTTCGCCGACGAACCCGTGCTCAACGCGCTGAACGCGCCATCGATCGACAAGAGCGCCTTCCCGCGGGTGCGCCCGTACATCGAACTCGCCGAGACCGCGGGCCGGATCGCCGCCCAACTGATGGACGAGCGCGTCGAGAGCGTCGACATCCGCTACGCGGGTGAGATCGCAGAAGAGGAGGTCGATCTGGTGACCGCGAGCGCCCTAAAGGGCGTCTTTTCCCCGCTCGAATGGCAGGTCAACGCCGTCAACGCCCCGCAGGTCGCCGAAGACCGCGGCGTCGACGTCACCGAGACGAAGAGCCACCAGGCAGAGAACTTCAGAAGTGTCGTCACCGTCACGGTCGGAAACGGCGACGGCGAGACCGAACTCGGGGTTTCCGGGACGCTCTTTGCCGACGATGACCCCCGGATCGTCCGGATCGACGACTACCGGGTGGACGCGATCCCTCACGGACACATGCTCGTCGCGCGCAACTACGACAAGCCCGGCACGATCGGCTTTATCGGGACAGTATTAGGAGAGAACGACATCAACATCGCGGGGATGTTCAACGCCCGCGAGGCGATCGGCGGCGAGGCGATCACCGTCTACGATCTCGACGAGGCGGTGAGCGAGGAACTGCTCGCGCGGATCGAAGAGGACGAGCGGATCATCGAGGCCCGGTACATCACGCTCGACGGGGCGGACACGGTGCGGACTTCGTTGTAAACCTCGGTCTCGGTCCATGTCGACGTACGAACGAACCCCGCCACCGACTCGTCTCGCGGAGCGTGTGCAGTTGCGCCTCGGCTTTAGTACCGACCGTGGTGAGGTCACGCGCTTTTTCGTCCAGTTAGAGTACTGGCTCGACGGCGACTGGCGGGAAGTCGTCCGTTACGACCACGACGCTACCGCTGCTGGTGGTCACGACATCACTGCTGAAGGGCTTCATCGTGACGTCTACCGAGATGGCGAGAAAGTCGCTGTCAAGCGAATTACGCTGCCGATTCCAGCCGACGAGGGATTCAACTACGCCGAAGCTGATTTGAAGGAGAACGCCCAACGATACATCAACCGCTTCGAACGATGGCACGACATCAACGACCGGACGAGCCCGTGAGTGCCGAGGAACACGAGGAGATGCCGGAGCGTATCGATGGCGCGTTCGATCGTGTTCGGGAACTCCTCGCCGAGGACCTCGGCGGCGAACTCGAAGACTACGAGCCGGACGATCTCTCCCGAAAGACGGAGTAGCGACGTTTTCGTACCATTCTCGGTGGAAACGAATTCGTTTTTCGATCGATAGCTGCGCGCTCGACTGGAGAGCACCGAGCGGATTATCGAAGCGCGCTACATCACGCTCGACGGGGCAAAACACTAGCAGAAGTCGCAAGAGAGGCATAAAACGTAATTGGCATACCGCAGAATAACTCGGCTGTTGAACTAAGTATTCCGCGATCTGCGCTTACCTTTCGAGACGCTCCAACACGCCCTCCGTATCGCCCGGCACGGGTTCGGGCTTGACGCCGGCTTCGGCCGCCGCGTCGGGATCCTTCAGCAGATGGCCGGTCGTCAGGCAGACCACCCGTTCCTCGCTCCCCACGACGCCCCGCTCTCGCAGCTTCCGCAGCCCAGCGACGCTCGCCGCCGAGGCGGGCTCGACGCCGACGCCCTCGCCCGCCAGCGCGCGCTGGGCGTCGGTGATCTCCGCGTCGCTCACGGCCACAGCGGTGCCGCCGGTCGCGTAGATGCCCGGCAGCGCTTTCGGCGCGTTCACCGGATTCCCGATCCGGATCGCGGTCGCGCGCGTCTCGACCTCCTCCCAGCGCTCGACTTCCTCGGCCCCGTTTTCCACTGCCTCGACCATCGGTGCCGCGCCCTCGGCTTGCACGCCGGTCAGCTTGGGGACTTCCTCCTCGTCGATCGCGCCGCTCGCGACGAGTTCGCGGAAGGCCTTGTACAGCGCCGCGGTGTTGCCTGCGTTGCCCACCGGGAGCACGATCCGGTCGGGGAGCGCGCCGTACTCCTCGCGGTGGCGTTCGAGGATCTCGAAGCCGATGGTCTTCTGGCCCTCCAGTCGAAAGGGGTTCAGCGAGTTGAGCAGGTACGCCTCGCCGCGTTCGGCCAGATCCTGCACGATGTCCAGACAGGTGTCGAAGTTGCCGTCGACCTCGAGGATGCGCGCGCCGTGGAGGCTCGCCTGGGCGATCTTGCCCGCCGCGACCTTGCCCGCGGGCAGGAGCACGAGCGTCTCCATGCCCGCGCGGCCGCCGTACGCGGCGAGCGCGGCGCTCGTGTTTCCGGTGGATGCGCAGGCCAGTCGGTCCACACCCAGTCGCCGGGCGACGCCGACGCCGACGGTCATTCCCCGGTCCTTGAAAGAGCCTGTAGGATTCATGCCCTCGTGTTTCACGCGGAGGGACCGGACGCCGACCTCGTCCTCCAGTCGAGGGACCTCGTACAGCGGAGTAGCGCCCTCCTCGATGGTGACCTC
>JAWARX010000381.1:0-2712 GCA_038893155.1 Halalkalicoccus sp. | reverse complement strand
GCAGCGCAACGCCGGGACGACGGAGTCGTCCCGAGCTCCCGCTCGCGAGACTCGCGAGAACGCCCAGGACGGCGGCGTCGTCACTAGCGTACTCAGCCACCTGCTCGAAGCGGGCGAGATCGACGGCGCGCTGATCGCAACCGAGAGCGACGAGGAGGCCTGGAAGGCCGAAAGCTTCCTCGCGACCAGCCACGAGGAGCTGGTCGCGAACGCCGGCTCGTTTTACAACCAGACGATGGCGCTCGGCAACCTCGATCTGGACCGGTGGGAACACAAACTCCCCGACAAGCCGCCAGAGGAGCTCTCGCTGGCGCTCGTGGGCACCCCCTGCGAGATCGAGGGGATCCGCGCCGTTCAGGACTTCGAGTGGGAGTACGGCTCCCAGGAGGCGGGCGTCCGGGCGATCGAGTACACGATCGCGCTGATGTGTACGAAGAACTTCAATTATCACAAGCTCATCGGCGAGCAGCTAGAGGAGAAACGCGGGATAACCACGGACGAGATCGGGAAGATGGACGTGCTCCACGGCGACATGATCGTCTACGACCACGAGGGCGAAGAGATCCTGCGCGAGGACGTGACGGAATTTCACGACGCGACGTTGAAAGGGTGTGACGAGTGTGCGGACTTCACGGGCTTCTGTGCGGATCTCACCGTCGGCTCGGTGGGGTCGAGCGACGAGTACTCGAGCGTGATCGTCCGCACCGAGCGCGGGATGGACGCCTGGGAGCTCACGAAGGCGGATCTGGAGTATCACGACCTGGAGGACCGCTCGGCGGTCGGCAAGCTCCAGGGCTGGGACAAAAAGAAGGCCTTCGAGTCGCTGAAGCGGCCGTTCGACCCCGATGCGCCGCGGTTCATCGAGTACACCGAGCACGCCGAGAACTACGGCACGCCGCTCAACCCCCACGAGAGCGATCACTGAACCGGGATCGGAACCCGGATCGACGACGGACGCGCTCGCGTCGCGGTCCCACGGGCGGACTCCGACGGACGTTCCCGACCATCCCGTCCCGTGGCCGGTCAGACCACGGGGTCGGAACCCAGTCGCTCCGCGAGGTCCACCACGTCGTCGGCCACGACGTCGTACGCCGACTCGTCCGGTTTCTCGACTTCGGCTGCCCGCTCGGGTCCCCACTCCAGGGGCCGGT
Organism: Halalkalicoccus sp.; assembly: GCA_038893155.1. Lineage (GTDB taxonomy): Archaea > Halobacteriota > Halobacteria > Halobacteriales > Halalkalicoccaceae > Halalkalicoccus. The sequence goes on along the minus strand of JAWARX010000381.1, from coordinate 1,561 downwards.
GGACGTAGGCGGTCCGGAGTCCCACCTCACGGCTCGCTTCGAGATCCCGTTCGTGGGCGGCGACCATCATGACTTCCTCCGGCCGGCAGTCGAGGAGGTCGACGGCGGTCAGGTAGGCCTCCTCGTCCGGCTTGTAGTGCCCCGAGAGTTCGGCCGAGAGGATCATGTCCCACGGGATTCCGGTCCGCTTTGCCATGTTCGCGAGGAGCCGGAGGTGACCGTTCGAGAGGGGGGCGATCAGGTGGTTCGACCGGAGCCGGAGGAGGCCGGGGACGGCGTCCGGCCAGGGGTCGAGCCGGTGCCAGACGCGGTTGAAATGATCGAGTTCCTCGTCGGTCAGTCCGTCCACGTCGAAGCGATCGAGAAGTTCTTCGAGCGACTCGCGGTGGAGCGAATCGAGGGTCCGCCACGGGGTCTCCCCCTGTCGGACGCGGGCCAGCGAGGGTTGGTACTCCTCGCGCCAGGCGTCGGCGAACGCCGCCCAGTCGACGTCCAGTCCCTTGGCCTCGCCGAGGCGCTCGCCGTCGCGGATCACCCCGCTTCGCCAGTCGACGACCGTGCCGAAGACGTCGAAGACGAGCGCGTCCACGTTCGGGGGCGTCATCGGAACTCACCCCGGACCACGGTGGACACGAAACCGTCGCCGTCTCCCCTCGATTCGTCCGATATGGTGTTCTGTAGCACATCACGTGGTGACCGCGGACGGTATTCACTCTTCGGCCGGTCACCCGTCGCTACGCGACCGGCGACGTCCGCTCGAAGACCACGGCATAATGATGCGGCGAGACCGACGTCCGCTCGCGGACCGCGAAGTCCGCGGCCTCGATCGCCGCGACCGTCTCTTCGGGGGTCATCCGCAGCTCCTCCGGCGGGCCGCGGGGTTCGCCCAGGACGGGCGTCTCCGCGGGCGGCGCGTCGATCCAGTTGATCACGACGAACCGGCCGCCGGGCTCCAGCACCGCGGCGACCGCCTCCGCGAGCGCGGTCTTCTCGGGGACGCCGTGGAGCGTGTTCGCGAGCAGCGCACACTCGACGGGTTCGGGAAGCAGGTCGGGCAGGGCCATCGCGTCGCCCTCGATCGCCTCGATTCGCTCCGTGGGCCCGGTGCGCGATTCGAGCGCCGCCAGCAGGTCCGGATCGAGGTCCACGCCGTAGACCGTCCCGGAAACGAGCTCCGCGGCGGGCACGGTAAAGTGGCCGTCGCCACAGCAGACGTCGACCAGCGACTCACAGCCGTCGATCCCCAGAGAGCCGAGCGTTCCTCGGGGGTCGGGCCACAACGCCTCCCACCACTCGCGGTCGGGCGGGGCGGTGTTTCGAAACTCGGCCATGCTCGTCCGTCGAACGGACAAACTCTTTAGCGCCTCGGTCGTCTATCGTACCCAAATGGTACTCGACGATCTCGGAACCTCCCTCAGGGGCACCCTGGAGGATCTCAGAGGTAAATCCCGCCTCACCGAAGAGGACGTACAGGCGGTCGTCAAGGAGATCCAGCGCTCGCTGCTGCAGGCCGATGTCGACGTCTCGCTGGTGATGGAGCTCTCCGATTCGATCAAGACCC
>JAWARX010000380.1:0-2716 GCA_038893155.1 Halalkalicoccus sp. | reverse complement strand
GCTCGTCTCGGTCCACCCCGTCGTCCGACGGATCGTCGGCGCAGTCGCCGAATAGCACGAAACCGGTACGTTACGATCCGAAGTCAGTTCCGGCGGTGGATCCGGGAGGAAACATACCGGAAACGAGACGTACGAGATTTTAAGTTGTCCTGTGGAAAACAACAACACGATGAATCCGATACGTACGAGCGTGCTTGTCGTCGCCCTCGCGGTGGGGATGCTCCTCAGCCTCGCGACGCCGGTCGCCGCACAGCCAGAGCTCCTCCTGCAGGTCGAGGAGTTCGGACCGCTGCTCGAACTGATCGCGCGCCTGTTCGACATCTCGATCTCGATCGAGGGATAGCGCGCCGATCGGTCGCGGTTCTGACGGCGGCGGTCTGCGAGCGAACCCGTAAACGCCTCGCTCGCATAGCCACGACGATCGAACGTCCGGAAAAGACGACTACTACGACTCCTCCTCTCGATCTGTTCTCCTTATTAGTGCTGACAGCGACACTCGTGAGAGAGTTGTGCGAAGTTTTTGATGTAGTTGTGGACGATTACTGCGAGGTCGAACATCGCATCTGCCTGGTGAGCGGAAGCGACCGTATCGCGGTAGTATGCGGCAGCACGGTTGTCACGATACAGTTGCTTCATTCGCCGCGCGGTTTCCTCTGTGAGGAGGTGGAGATCGGCTCCGCGATCGTACGCTCGATCGTGACCCTCGCGGAAATCGTCGATCGTGTCGTTGGATGCCGTGAGGGCGTAGAACTCGAGGGTACGCTCGATGGCCGCGAACGACATTTCGATGACACTCGTGTGATACCCGTCGTGATCGCGGAGTAGGCGGCACGCATCGAGTAGACGGCACGCTTTACGAAGTTGGATTACGTCGGCATCGTGCGTATTCGGGTCGAGTCCGTCCTCGTAGTCGGGTCGGCCCAGCTGACCGGCAAAGGCGTCCTCGGCGTGTGCAACTGCATCCAGAAGTTCGGCAGGTTCGTCAGGCATTCGCCATCACCTCACGCTTGAGATCGCAAAGCGTATCGCTGTCCACGAGCGTGATCGCGTCGGCAAACACCTCTTCGAGGCGGCTCCCGTGGGATCGCGCCGACTCCGGTGTCTCGACGAGAATCTGGAACTCGTAGCGATCGCCATCGAACCGCTGCTGTCCGAGTTCCTTTGCGAGTTCGTTGGCACGGTGTTGCTCGGCGCGACCGTCTGCAAGCACCCAGAGGTCGACGTCGCTCTGACGGTCGGCGTGACCGCGAGCGACACTCCCGAACACGAGAACTCCGCGTACGTCCTCGAGTTCCTCCCGGATGCGGTCGAGTGCCGCACGGACGGGAGGATGGAAGTCGGATTGGGGGATGCGTAGAACGGGATCGTCGGGTTTCGATACCCGGGTGCGGTTGATCCCGACGAGCCGGCGGTTGCCCTCCGTATCGACCACGACGATTTCGTTGGCCTCGAGGACGTCGACGGCCCGCTTCACTGACTGGGCTGCGTTGTCGGTGAGCCGTCCTAACTCACGAATCGTGAACTGTTCGTAGGGGTTGTCGAGCAGCAGTCGGAGGAGGTCGTCGGTGGCCGTATGACGGAACAGGTCGGGGTCAGGTGCTGGTACCGGTAGACCGACTGTGGCTGGCTCTGGTCTATCTATCGTGCCCTTTTGTTCCCTCATACGTTACACGTCTCGTTTTACGGCACAATAATTTTCCGGTAGACCGTAATGGAGCGCCAACCGCTCCAGCTACTCCCGCCCGACGTTCCCCGGGCAGTTTCGCAGTGCCGACCGATACGTGGGTTCGGGGGTAAACCCCGCGTACGCGGAGCTATGGTACCGCTGCAAGTCATTACACAGCTGATTGCCAGACGTGTCGGCGATCAGTGTGAATCGTCTCAGTTGTCACTATATATCCTTCCGTGGTCGGTGGCGACGCTGAAAGACGGGATACAGTCGTCGGAACGCAAAGGATGATCACCGAGCGCGTCACGGCGGCTCTTCGCTCGTATCTCGATTCGTCCACCGTCGAGTAACCGAACGTTTCACCCGTCAGAGGTGGTTTCTCGGTACTGCTCACGCGTGATCGTGTATCGATGGTGGTCGATTATCCGACCATCGGGGCGGACTGTAGCGTTACGGACGATGCCGTCGTATTGACCACCGTCGGGTTGAATGTATCTCTCTACTGCTCTTCGTGAGTTTTCGTTACCGTCTTCGACGGGGATGGCGACAAGCTGTAGGTCGAGACGATTGAACGCTAACTCGATCATCGCATCGGCCCGTTCGCCGGAGTACCCACGGCCCCAGAACGGCTTTCGAAGCCAAATTGCGGGATAGCCGGTCTTCGTTTCCCAGTCAACGATCAACCCTCCCGAACCTGCGATTTCGCCGGCGTTGGGTTCGCCTTCCTTCGGCCGGATGACGTATTCAGCTCGCGTTCCGTCTTCCCACTTCGACTCGAGCTCGTCGAGGTAGTCAGCAGTCTCTCTTACGGTTTCGTGAACGCTCCACGGAAGGAACTGCGTGACTTGCTCGATTGCGGGTTCGTGATGAGAGCAGAGACGATAGTACTCGAATACGTCGACCGCCTGGTGACAGAGCCGACGCAAACGAAGACGCTCTGTTTCGATCTCGCCCGGAACAGCATATCGATACCTCCCCGCCGAGCTACAATTATTATGTCGATGAATGACAGCGCTGAGCGCTGGTGACCGAACGCATCGCGAGGTA
>JAWARX010000379.1:0-2728 GCA_038893155.1 Halalkalicoccus sp. | reverse complement strand
TGTAGAACTCCCGCCAGGCGAGCTGGGACTGGAACTCCCTGACCGATTCTCGCTCCTCGTTGCTATCCGCGTCGGATTTCGCCACCTCGGTCGCCTCGTAGACCCGCCGGATCCCGATCGTCCCGAACTTTAGGTCGACCGAGAGCCGCGACGTACACGCTTTTGCGGGGTAGTCCCGGTCCGACTCGTAGCGGTAGATCGGGCCCTCACAGAAGCCCTCCAGACGCTCCCGTGCGGCGGCGGTACCGGCCTCGGGGATCGTTCCGCCGGGCTCCTCGAAGCCCAGCGCCGAGAGCGTCGGGATCTCGCCCGCGTCCTCGGGCTCGACGACCGACGTCGGGGGATCGGCCGGCTCGCGTTTCTCCCGGTCGTGCCACTTCTTCCCGAAGTACGTGAAGACGGAGTAGGGATCCCCGTCTGCGGTCGTGATCGAGCCGGGTTCGTGGTGGACGGCGTCGTGATACTGTTCGTGATCGATTTCCTGTTCGTCGAGCGCCGCCCGGACGGCCTCGTCGCGCTCGGTCGCGAGCCCGGAGTAATCGTGGTTCCAGACGACCCGATCGACCTCGAACTCGTAGGCGAGGTCCGGAATCACGGTCGAGGGGTCGCCCTGCTCGATCAGGAGGTCGCCGCCGAGGTCGCGATACGCCTCGCGGAGCGAGGCGAGCGCATCGAGCATGAACGCCACGCGGGGTGGGGCGGCGTGTTTCAGTACGGTTTCGTCGAGGACGAACGCCGGCAGAGCTTCCTCGCGGGCGTCGAGCAACCGGTTGTCGGTGGTCCGAAGGTCCCGGCGATGCCAACAGAGATCCATGCCGTCCGGTAGGACTACCCGAACGTGAATCCCACTGCTCTACCGTCCGCCCCTTACCGTTCGAGGACGGGCTCGGGGCGGTCCGATTCGAGGGTCGTTCTGTCCGTTTCGACCATGATCTCGACGAGTTCCCGGAAGCTCGTCCGTGGCTCCCAGCCGATCTCCGCTTTCGCCCGCGAGGCGTCGCCCTTCAGCAGGTGGACGTCCGTGGGTCGGAAGAACTCCTCGCTGACCTCGACGAGGATCTCGCCGGTGTCGGCGTCGATACCCCGCTCGTCGACGCCCTCGCCCTCCCACTCGATCGCATAATCGAGCGTCTCGAAGGCGATCGTCGCGAACTCCCGTACGGTGTGGGTCTCGCCCGTCGCGATCACGAGGTCCTCGGGCGTCTCGTGGTTCAGGATCTCCCACATCGCCTCGACGTACTCGGGGGCATAGCCCCAGTCGCGCTTGGCGTCCAGGTTACCCAGATAGATCCTCTCCTGGTGGCCGGCGTCGATCCGCGAGACCGCTCTCGATATCTTCCTCGTGACCGCCTGCTTGACCCGCCGCGGCGATTCGTGGTTGAACAGGATGCCGCTACAGGCGAAGATGTCGTAGGCGTCCCGGTAGTTCTTCGTGATCTGGTGGGCGTACAGCTTCGCCGTCGCGTAGGGACTTTCGGGATCGAACCGCGTGGACTCGCTCTGTGGCGACTCGGTCGCGTTGCCGAACAGTTCGCTGGTCGAAGCCTGATAGAACCGCGTCTCGATCCCGGTCTCGCGGATCGCTTCGAGCAGCTTCAGCGTGCCGATCGCGTTGACCTGCGCGGTGTACTCGGGCTGGCCGTACGAGACGGCGACGTGGCTCTGGGCCCCGAGGTTGTAGATCTCGTCGGGTTCGGTCTCGCGGATCACCCGACGGATGTTGTTCCCGTCGGTGAGATCCCCGTAGTGAAACGTGATGGATCGCCCCTCGCGCTCCGCACGCCGCTCGATCTCCTCGACCCGCTGTGGCGTGTGTGCCCCCCACGAACCCGAGGTGGTGTTCCATCGCACGATTCCGTGAACGTCGTATCCCTTTTCGAGAAGTAGCTCGGCGAGATACGAGCCGTCCTGCCCCGTCACCCCAGTGATTAACGCCGTTTTCATAGTCACTCCGACCGTATTCTCGTTGGTTCGTACCCCTGACGCCTTAGTTTTTCGGCGCTCAGACAGAGCCGTCGCGGTCGCGGGGCGTCCCAGCCCATCTCGGCCATCCCGATCCGCTCGACCAGCTCCGGATCGAACCCGCCCCGCCGGGCGATTTCCCGGCCCAGCTCGTAGCGGGTCAGCCGGTCGGGCGAGGCGATGTGAAACCGACCGCTCGCGCCCCGTTCGATGAGAAATTCCAGCCCGTCGATCGCGTCCGGGAGGGCCGTCGGCGTGATCCGCTGATCGTCGATCAGCCGAACGCGCTCGTCGGCCGCGAGCTGGCCGCGAACCCAGCTTCCGAAGTCCGGGTACTCGCTCCCGTCGAGACTCACGACGACGCAGAAGCGGACGATCAGCCCGTCCGGGCAGTGCTCGCGGACGTATCGCTCGCCGTCGAGCTTCGACTCGCCGTAGACGTTGAGCGGGCGCGGCTCGTCGTCCTCGGCGTGAACCGCTGCGTCGTCGCCGAAGACGTAGGCCGTCGAGGGGTAGACCACGCGGGCACCGACGTTACTCGCCGCGTCGACGACGTGTTCGGTCCCCAGCGCGTTGGTCGCGCGCGCCAGCTCGGGGTCGCCCTCGCAGTCCTCGACGCTCGTCGCCGCGGCGCTGTGGACGACGACGTCGGGATCGACGCGCTCGATCACCCGTTCGACCTGCGCCGAGTCCCGAACGTCGAGACGGATCGTCTCGTGATCCGTTTCGATGGGGGTCGTGTAGTACGTCCCGACGATCTCGCGAG
>JAWARX010000378.1:0-2728 GCA_038893155.1 Halalkalicoccus sp. | reverse complement strand
GCGCGCTCGGGGTCGACGGGATCGAGCAGCCGGCCGCGACCGACCGGCACGAGGAAGAAGACGCTCCAGAGCACCGCCCCGAGGTCGGCGACGAGATCGCGGATCCCCGGCAGCTCTTCGACGGTCGCCGCACAAACCGTCGTATTGACCTGCAGCGGGAGCCCCCGGTCGCGGGCGGCGTCGGCGGCGGCGACCGTCTCGGCGAAACTCTCCTCGCCGCGGAAGGCGTCGTGGCTCGCCGCGCTCGCGCCGTCGAGGCTCAGCGCCATCCGACGGATCCCGGCGTCAGCAAGCTCGTCGATCCGCTCTTCGGTCAGCGAGCGAGTGCCGCTCGGCGTGATCGTCATCCGCAGGCCAAGCGCGTCGCCGTACTCGATCAGTTCGAGCAGGTCGTCGCGAGTCAGCGGATCGCCACCCGAGAGCACGACCAGCTGGCCCTCGCCGAACCCGCGGGCGTCTTCGAGCAGCGCCTTGCCCTCGGCGGTCGTGAGTTCCTCGGGGTGGCGCTCCGGGTGGGCGTCGGCCCGACAGTGATCGCAGGCCAGCGCGCACGCCTGCGTGACCTCCCAGATCAACACCAGCGGCCGTTCGGCGGTGTCGAGGTCGGCCGCGGCCGTCGTTCCGTGCCCTCCGTCCATGGCGCGCGCTACGGCGATGACCCTGATAAACGGTCGGCCGGTTCCCAGCGTCCGGGAACGACGGCGGGAGATTTGTTCCCCCGGCGGCCAGCCTCGCGTATGGTCGAGAAGGCACGCCGAAGCGCCGTCGGACAGCAGCCCCGCGGCGCGACGACCCGCGAGTGGGAGCTGTTCGTCCGGGACGGCGGCGAGGACCCGCTCCGACACGTCGGTAGCGTGAGCGCGCCGACCCCCGAGATCGCCCACGAGCAGGCCTCGAAGCTCTTTGGCTGGTACGCCGAGGACGTCTGGTGCTGTCCGGCCGAGCAGGTCCACCGCTACTCGACGCACTCGCTCGGACCGGACGACGAGGGGGACCGGGAAACGGAGGGGGACGAGGAGCCACGGAGCCGCGAGCTGTGATCTCGATCAGCAAGCTGCTCTGTGACCTCCCGGCGGAAGGCGACGGCCTGCGCTACGGCGCGGCCGATCCCGACACCCCCCAGATCACCGAGGAGCGCCAGCGCCGGCCCGTGGTCGTCTGGAACGTCACGAAGGGCTGTAACCTCCGCTGTGCCCACTGTTACGCGGCGGCCGAGGCCCAAGCCGCGCCGGGCGAGCTCTCGACCGCCGAGGGCAAGGCCCTCCTCGAAGAACTCGCGGACTACGGCGTCCCTGTCGTGCTGTTTTCGGGCGGCGAGCCGCTGGTCCGCGAGGACCTGCTCGAACTGATCGAGCACGCCGCCGACTGCGGGCTGCGGCCGGTGCTCTCGACGAACGGGACGCTCGTCACCGACGATCGCGCCGCGGCGCTGCGGGAGGCGGGACTGCAGTACGCGGGGGTCTCCGTCGACGGCCTGCCCGAGCGAAACGACGCCTTCCGGGGTCGCGAGGGCGCGTTCGACGCCGCCCTCGGCGGGATCGAGGCGTGTCTCGACGCCGGGCTGAAGACCGGGCTCCGGTACACGATCACCGAGGACAACGCCCCCGACATGGAGGGTGTGATCGACCTGCTGTGCGAGGTCGGCGTCGACCGGTTCTGTTTCTATCACCTCGATTACGGCGGGCGCGGGGCGGAGATACGGGACGTCGATCTCGATCCCGAAGCGAAGCGCGCGGCGATCGAACGCCTCTGTGAGCTGACCCGCGAGTACCACGCAGCCGGCGAGGCAATCGAGACGCTGCTGGTGGGCAACTACGCCGACGCGGCCTTCCTCGTCGAGTACGCCCGCCGGGAGTTCGGTCCCCGACGAGCCGAGCGGATCCGCCGGTATCTCGAGGTCAACGGCGGGGACCCGACCGGCGAGCGGATCGCCGATATCGACTACCAGGGCAACGTACACCTCACGCAGTTCTGGCAGGGCTACAGCCTCGGGAACGTCCGCGATCGTCCGTTCGGGCGGATCTGGGAGGACGAAACCAACCCCCTGCTTTCCGCGCTACGCGAGCGCGAGGAGCGTCTGACCGGCCGGTGTACGGACTGTCGGTATCGGGGGATCTGCCGGGGCGGCTCGCGGTTGCGCGCGCTCGCGGTCGAAGACGATCTTTTCGCGCCGGACCCACAGTGTTACCTCCGGCCCGAGGAGATCAGCGAAACGGCCGAGCCGGCGGACTGAACGTACGCTGGATTTATCGGACTGATAGGAGACCACCGACACATGCCACGCGCGAAACTCAACGTCACGCTTCCCGAGGGAATGTGGCTCTCGCGACTCTCGCGGGAGAATCCGTCGGTCCGCTTTCGCGTCCTGGCGGCACTGCCCGACGACGACACCGGCGTCGGGCTGGTCGAGCTTCGTGGCCCCGATCTCGGGACCGTCCTCGAGGGGATGGAATCGACGGCCGCCGTCACCGACCTCGACCCGCTCAGCGCGAGCGAGGATCGCGCGCTCGTGCGCTTCGAGACGACCGAGCCGCTGCTGTTGTTCGCGGTCCGGGAGTCGGCGATCCCGCTCGAACCGCCCGTCGAGATCCGCGAGGGTGTCGCCACACTGGAGGTGACCGCACCGCGCGATCGGCTCTCCGAACTCGGCGAGCAGCTCGAAGCGTTCGGCATGCGCTTCGAGGTCGAGTACGTCACCCAATCGATCGACACCGAGGAGCTGCTGACC
>JAWARX010000377.1:0-2747 GCA_038893155.1 Halalkalicoccus sp. | reverse complement strand
GGCGACTGGTCGATCTACGGCGGGGCCGTCCCGTACTACACGCCGATGCACGAGACGCTGACGGCGGCGACCCACGACTTCGGCGGGATCGAGCCGTGGCTGGCGACCGACTGGGAGGCCGTAGACGACGTGACCTGGGAGTTCGAGCTCCGGGAGGGCGTCCGGTTCCACGACGGCACCGAGCTTACCGCCGATCTGGTCGCCGAGTCGCTGTCGGCGCTGCTTTCGGATCGGCCGTTCGGCTGGGCGAAGGTCACCGAGGAGAGTTTCGCCGCGCCCGACGAGCACACCCTCGAAGTCGAGACCGTCGAGCGCTTCGGCGCGCTCGCAGGGACGATGAGCCACCCGCTGTTCGGGATCCAGCACCCCGAGGACCGCGAGCGACCGATCGGCACCGGGCCGTTCGAGGCCCCCGAGGTGACGCCCGACGAGCCGATCCGGACCGTCGCGTTCGAGGAGTACTGGGGCGAGGAACCACGGCTCTCCGAACTCGTCTCCGAGGGGATCGTCGACCCGACGACCCGCTCGTCGAACCTCCAGGCCGGCGACGTCGACGCCGCCTTCGACGTCCCCCGCGAGAACTACGAGCTGCTCGCGGCGAGCGACGAGACCGAGGTCCGCACACAGCGCGAGCCCCGGACCGGGCTGGCGATGATCAACCTCTACAACGAGCCGACCGACGACGAGTCCCTCCGGCGGGCGCTGAACTACGCCGTCGACCAGGAGGCGATCGTCGAGAGCATCCTCCACGGGATCGGCGAGCCGGCCCGGGGGCCGTACTCGCCGATGATCCCGTGGTCGGCCCACGACGAGCTGCCCGAGTACGGCCCGGACCCGGATCGGGCACGCGAGCTCGTGGACGAGTCGGACTACGGCGGCGAACCCCTCGAGATCCACGTCAGCAGCGACAGCCCGCACGAGCAGCTGATCGCGGCGACCATGCAGGACGCCTTCGGGGAGATCGGGATCGAAACCGACATCAGGCAGTTCGAGAGCGGCTCGTTCTACGAGGTCGAGCAGAAACGCGAGTCGAATCTTACGATTATCGAACTCGGCTCGATCAACGGCGCGGCCGACTACCTCGTTCACCTGCAGTTTCACTCCGAGGGCGGCGACAACCGCGAGCTCTACGAGGCCGATGGGACGGGGCTGTACAACCCCGGCGAGGAGGTCGACGAGCTGATCGAGCGGGGCGACCGCGCGCTCGACGAGGGGACGAAACACGAGGCCTACCGCGAGGTCCAGCGCCGGGTGATGGACACCGCCGTACTCGTCCCGGTCTACCACAAGGAGTACGTCTTCGGCCAGCGCGCCGACACGAGGGGGCCGGAAACCCACGCCGTCCCGCACATGACCCGGTGGACGGAGTTCGAGAGCGCCGAGTGAGATGACCTCGCGCTACGTGGCCCGCCGCCTCGCCACCGCGCTGGTGACGCTACTGCTCGTCTCGCTTCTGACCTACAGCCTCATCTACGTCGCGCCCGGCGACCCCGCCGAGGCGACGCTGCGGGCCCAGCTCGGCGAACAGCCCACGCAGGGGCAGGTCGAGGCGTTCCGGGCCGAACACGGTCTGGACGAACCGTTTCACGTCCAGTACGCCGGCTGGCTCGGCGACCTCCTGACCGGGGATCTCGGCGAGTCGTACGCACACGAACGGTCGGTCGCCCAGCTCGTCGCGACCAGCCTCCCGCCGACGCTCGCGCTCGCCGCGGGCGGGATGGCCGTCTCGCTCGCCGTCTCCGTTCCGACCGGCGTCGCGAGCGCGCTCAGGCCGAACGGCCCCGTCGACCACGCGAGCCAGCTGTTCGCGCTGGTCGGCGTCGCGATGCCGAACTTCTGGCTTGGCTACCTCCTGATTTTCGTCTTCGCGCTCGCGCTCGGACTCACCCCCGTCTCGGGCAGCGGGAGCCTCTCGCATCTCCTCTTGCCCTCGATCACCCTCGGGACCGGGCTTGCGGCCGTCCAGACACGGCTGTTGCGTGGCGCGATGCTCGACGTACTCGACGAGGAGTTCGTCGACGCGGCTCGCGCCCGCGGCGTCCGCGAGCGGGTCGTCGTCTACAAGCACGCGCTGCGGAACGCGCTCGTCCCCGTGATCACCGTCGTCGGCCTCCAGCTCGGGTTCGTCCTCAACGGCGCGGTCATCGTCGAGGTCGTCTTCCAGCGCCCCGGGCTGGGGACGCTGCTGATCGACGCGGTCTTCGGTCGGGACTACCCCGTGGTACAGGGCGTCACGCTGCTCGCGGGCGTCCTGTTCGTGTCGGTAAACGTCGCGACCGACCTGCTCTACCGGCGGCTCGATCCGCGGATCACGCTCGGGGGTGAGCGCGCGTGACCGCGGCGACGACGGAGGGAGCCGGGATCGGCGTCGGCCCGTCGCTTCGCGAACGGCTCCGTCGGGCGCTCGCCGACACCCAGACGAGGGCTGGCGCGGCGATCGTCGGCGCGCTGATCGCTATCGCGGTCGTCGGTCCGCTGGTCGTTCCTCACGACCCGCTCGCACAGGACCTCACGCGCCAGCTCCAGGAGCCCTCGCTCGCCCACCCGTTCGGCACCGATCCGCTCGGGCGCGATCAGTTCGCCCGCGTCGTCTACGGCGCGCGCCTCTCGCTGGGGATCGCCGCCGTCGTCACGGCCGTCCGGCTGAGCCTCGGCGTCCTCGTTGGCCTCGTCTCGGGCTATCTCGGCGGGTGGGTCGACGAGCTGCTGATGCGGTTCGTCGACCTGCTCTTTGCCTTCCCCGGGAT
>JAWARX010000376.1:0-2763 GCA_038893155.1 Halalkalicoccus sp. | reverse complement strand
AGAGCCCGTCTATAGTATAATATCGCTGGTGGTTAGTCGAGGGTGCGAAACATCGATGCAGCGATTTCGATTCTACTGGAACAGGAACTCTACTAGCTGATCTCGTCGTACTGCTCTGCCAACTTATCCGCCGCCGCACCCAACTGCTCGCGCTCGAACTCGTCGAGATCCCATTCGACCACCTCCTCGACGCCATCGCTGCCGAGCTTCGCGGGCACGCCCAGCCCGACGTCCGAGTGGCCGAACTCCCCGTCGAGGGGGACCGAAGCGTGGAACACCTCGCCGGTGTCGCGCAGGACGGCCTCGGTCATGTGCGCGACGCCCGTGGCGGGGCCCCACTCGGTCGCGCCCTTGCGCTCGATGACGTTCATCGCGCTGGTCTGGAGCTCGTCGAGGATCTCCTCTTTCTCCCGGTCGGAGAAGTCGGGATCCCGGCCGTCGACTCGCACTTTCGAGAACACCGGCACCTGGTCGTCGCCGTGCTCGCCGAGGATCGTCGCCTCGACGTTCCGAACCTGGGTGTCGAAGCGCTCTGCGAGCACGTACCGGAATCGTGCGGAATCGAGTCGCCCGCCGAAGCCGATCACCTTTTTTCTCTCCCTGTCGCCGACCTCGTAGAGGTGGCGATTGAGCAGGTCCACGGGGTTCGAGGTCGTGATCGTCACGTAGTCGTCGTTGTGCTCGTCGAGCGACGACCCGATGTCGTCCATGATCGGGGCGTTGTCGCCCGCGAGATCCAGCCGGGTCTGGCCCGGCGAACGAGGGATCCCGGCGGTGATGACGACGACGTCCGAGCCGGCGGTGTCCTCGTAGCCCCCCTGCCTGACCGTGGTGTTGGCGTCGTAGGCCACTCCATGATTCGCGTCGGCGGCCTGTCCCACCGTCTCGTCTTCCATGTCGGGGATGTCGACGAGCACGAGTTCGTCCGCGATGTCCCGCAGCGCGATGTTGTAGGCCGCGGCGGCACCCACCGTGCCGGCCGCGCCGACGACGCTCACTTTCGTCATATCACGTAATACCGCCACGCCGAGGCCGTTAAACGTGTCGACATCGGACGTCTCCCGTCGTCCCGCGTACTTTCATTCGACGACCGACGAGAGGTACGCACGCCCCCATAGGGGAGCTCGTAGCCAGCCGGAGCGTTCGAAGGCCGTCCGTGGGTCGCGGCTCTCGGGTCGTCGTCGAGAACCGACGAGTTCCTACGATAACTCCTCTATCACACCGTCCACGGCGTGATCACCGACGGTCGGAACGCGAACGTCGACACGGCTGCCGAACGCGAGGCCGCCGAACGCCGTCCGTGTGAGGCAGAGGCCTTTTCATCGGAACCGTTCTTCAAATACCTATGAGCGAGTTCGACAAGGAAGCCGAACGCGAGAAACTCCGCGAGAAGTACGAGAAGGACCGGCAGGACCGCCAGGCCACTCAGCGCATGAGCGACCTGTTGCTTCGGGGGGCGACGATGACCAACCGCCACTGTGACGCCTGTGGCGACCCGATCTTCCGCTACGAGGGACAGGAGTTCTGCCCGTCGTGTCAGTCCGAAAACGGGGGACCCTCCCCGTCGACCGCCGACACCGGAGCCGTCGACCGGTCCCCGGACATCGAGGAGACGGCCACCGACTCGACGTCGGAAGCCGCCCGGGCCGTGGCCGACGAGGAGCGAACCGACCCGGTCGACACCGCCTCCCAGCCCTCCGAGGTCCGCGAGCCCGAGCCCGGTTCCGAGGCGACGCCCCACCTACCGACCGACGCACCCGATCAGGCCGCCGAACGCCGCGGTACGCCGGAGCCCGACGCCTCGAACGCCCGCGCCGAACTCGACCGGGCGATCGCTACGCTCGCCCGCAGAGCCGCCGAAAGCGACGACCCGCGGCGCGCCCGCGAGTTCCTCGAGGCCGCCCGCGAGGCCGCGGAGACGGTCTCGACGCTCGAACACCGGTAGCTCCGCTCCCCTCCACGAATCCAACACGATAATTTATCCCTGACACGGTCGCACTTCGGGTGATGTCCGCACACAACATGGCCGACTACGACGAACTGTGCGAGACGTTCGAGTGGGACGACATCTACGCGGAGGCCGACTGGCGCGCTCCTGAAGAGCTGAACGTCGCCCACGAGATCTGCGATCGCCACCCTCCCCGTCGTACTGCACTGGAGTACGCCGGGGCGAGCGGCGAGCGCGAGACGCTCACGTTCGGCGGGCTGGCCGAGCGCTCGAACCGCTTTGCGAACGTCCTCGACGAACTCGTCGACCGGGGTGATCGCGTCTTCTCGTACATGCCCCGGATCCCGGAACACTACGTCGCGCTGGTGGGGACGCTCAAAGCCGGCGCGGTTTTCGGCGGGATCAACGAGCGTTTCGGCCCGGAGGGGATCGCCTACCGGCTCGACGATTGTGACGCGAAGGTCGTCGTGACGACCGCCGGAAATCGCGGGACGGTCGCGGCCGCGCTCGAAGACGCCCCGTCGGTCGAGCGCGTGATCGTCGTCGGCGACGACAGTCGTGATGGTGATCTCGACTTTCACGGCTCTCTCTCGGGGGCGAGCCCCGAGTTCGAGACCGTTCGCACGGCGGGGGAAGACGACGCCCTCCTGTACTACACGAGCGGCACGACGGGACGCGCGAAGGGCGTGCTCCACAAGTACCGCTGGGTCGCGGGCGTTGCAGCAACCCAGCGGTTCGCGGCCGATCTCCGCGAGGACGATCTCTACTGGTCGACCGGCGATCTGGGCTGGCTCACCGGCCCGATCAATACGCTC
>JAWARX010000375.1:0-4721 GCA_038893155.1 Halalkalicoccus sp. | reverse complement strand
TTACGCCGAGTCGATCCACGTCGAAAAGTACGGCGACGACGAGTTCGCGTTCGTCGAGGGCGGCGCCGAGGCCGAGGCCGTCACGCTGTTCCTCCGCGGGGGCACCGAACACGTCGTCGACGAGCTCGAACGCGCGATCGACGACGCGCTGGACGTCGTGACCGCCGCGCTCGACGCCGGCGGGATCGTCCCCGGCGCGGGCGCGACCGAGATCGCGATCGCAGAACGCGTCCGCAGCGAGGCCGCCGGCATCACCGGCCGCAAGCAGCTGGCCGTCGAGGCCTTTGCCGACGCCGTCGAGGTGCTTCCCCGCACCCTCGCGCGCAACACCGGCATGGACCCGATCGACGCGCTGGTCGACCTGCGAGCCGAGTACGACTCGACCGGTAGCGCGGGGATCATCTCGAAGGGCCAGACCGGCGAGGTCGGCGACCCCGTAGAGGAGGGGATCTTCGCCCCCGCCGCCGTCAAGCGCGAGGCCGTCGAGAGCGCCACCGAGTCCGCGACGATGATCGTCCGCATCGACGACATCATCGCCGCCGACTGAGCCGCGTCGCTTTCAGAAGCCGGATTTTTCGTGCGGATCGGGCCCCGTCAGCGAGCCGTCTCCGAGCCGTCGCCGACGACGAGTTCGATGTCGAGGGAGACGCTATCCGAAACCTCGCCGGCTCTCGCGCCCACTCCGACGCTGAATCGATACGTCCCTACAGTGAGTTCGGGCGTGTCGCCGTGGAGTTCGTAGGTTTCGCTGATCGATTCGCCGCCGTCCACATCCTCGATGAAACCGATGTCCTCGACCATGACCGCGCGCCGGCCCTCGGTTCGGACGTGACTCGACTCCTCGTAGGCGTCGGTCCAGAGCGTGACGCCGGGTTCGTCGGGCGCGTCCGCTCGTTCCAGCCAGACGACCCCGAAGGGCCACGGTGCGCCCGACGAGGTCTCGACGGGGCCGTCGCCGTCGTTTCGCAACTTGATCTCGATCTCGAAAGGGTCGTCCTCCGTGATCGTCTCGCGGGTCGTATCGAAATCGAGTACGAGCGGTAGCTCCTCGGCGTGGGATTTACCGAGCAGTTCTACCGAAACGGTGTAGAGCGCGTCGTCGTTCGATCCGTCCCCGTTTCCCGAGCCGTCGCCGAGACAGGCGGCACTTGCGGTACCAAACAGGCCGGTCGTCAGTTTGAGGGCGGTGCGCCGTCGCATAGGTGGTGCTCAGTTCGTGTCGTGAAAGGTATTCTTGCCGTCACGTCCGGGTTTCACTGAGGCTACCGGCTCGGAGACCGATCATCATCCGTCGAAGCCGGGCTGAAAGAATAATTTTCCCGGGAAACGATTTGTTGTTCTACGCCGTAGCGGTCCCAGTGACCGCGGACGAAACGTGGGACGACGTCAACGAGCACGTCGCGGAGGAGTGGGAAGCGGAGACGACGCCGTTCGAGCGTGTCTACGAGATCCTCGAAGGGATCCACGAGGGAGCGTCAGCGGCCGATATCGCCGAGCGGGCGCTCGTGAGCGAGCCGACCGCTCGACGCCACCTGAAGGCGCTCGTGAACACGGGGTTCGCCGCCACCGAGCAACGGGGGCGAACGACGCTGTACAAGCGAGACGAGGGTCGGCTCTTGATGACGCGCATTCGTGAACTCCGCGAGGAGGCCGAGCGGACGGAGCTGCTCGATGGAATCAGGCGCATGAAAGCGCGGATCCGAGAGTACGAGGACACCTACGACGCGATCACTCCGGAAGAGCTCGCCCGACAGCTTTCGGGCGACGACGCCGAGGGGTGGGAGGACCTCACGGCGTGGAGAACGGCCCGCCGGAACCTCGCGATCGCACAGGCGGCGCTCGCCTACAGCGAGGCCAGCGACCAGCTCGCCGCATGACGAACGCGGATCGGGTCGGGGAGTTCGGGACGATCTACCACCCCGCACTCCACGGATTCGGAACCTCTGGGTGGATCTCGAACCGCTGGTCGAGGCCACGGGGTACGACGACATCGTCGAACCGACGGAGGTGCGAATCGAACTGGCGGACGGAATCGAAGCGGCGACGTCCGCTCGTTTCGATATCCAGTGGAGCGAGCTGGACATGTACTCGTTTCAGTACGTCGATAGCGCCGGAACGAACTGGCGGTTCGACCGCCATCCGAACCCCCACTCGCCAGAGAAGCACTTCCATCCACCGCCGGACGCTTCGACAGCCGACGCCGAACCGTCCTGCATCCGCGTCGAAGAAGTGTCGCTCGTGACTCGCGCGGTGTGTACCCTGTGGCGACTGGCCTACGAAACCGAAGATCTCGCGCGTCTCAACGGCGTCTCGAATCCGCCATGATCGCTCTCGGCCCGCGTTTCACGAGTCGATTCCCGTTATCCGCCGAGATGCTGTCGAGACCCGGAGGAACAGTAATCACTCCCGGTCGAGAGCGAAGCGTATGGAGTACGACGAGCTACAGAGAATCTATGGCCGTAAAGAGTTTTACTGGGGGACCGAGGAGAACGGGTTTGCTCGAA
This sequence comes from Halalkalicoccus sp., assembly GCA_038893155.1. Taxonomy (GTDB): domain Archaea; phylum Halobacteriota; class Halobacteria; order Halobacteriales; family Halalkalicoccaceae; genus Halalkalicoccus. The sequence goes on along the minus strand of JAWARX010000375.1, from coordinate 2,217 downwards.
AGACGGTCGAACACGCGCCCGATAGCGGCAGACTCGTCGATATCGGGACCGGCGAGGGTCGCGATGCGGTCTACTTCGCCGAGCAGGGGTTCGACGTGCTCGCGGTCGACATCGCACCGAACGGTCTGGCGAAGGCACGTCGGCTCGCCGCCGACCGGGGCGTCGAAATCGAAACCGAGCGGGCGGACGTCAACGATTTCGAACTCGACGGTACGGTGGACGTAGTCTACTCGATCGGCACGATCCAGTACCTTCGGCCCGAGAACCGCCGCGAGTGGTTCGCACGGTCGAAGGACCGAACGCATCCGGGGGGACTGCACGCGATGTTCGCGTTCGTCGATCACCCCGAGATCCCGACCGCGCCGGACTGGGGTGAAAACGAGTACGTCTACGAGCAGGGAGAGCTCGCCGGTTACTACGACGACTGGGAGCTACTGGCCGACTCTGCGATCGTGTTCGACGACGATTCCGGCGGCGAGCCCCACCAGCACGCCGCGGAGACGGCGATCTACCGGAAACCGTAACTACACCCTCGGCAGTCCCCATCCGCGGCGCAGTGCGAGCAGGCGAAGCGCGAGGACCAGCACGGCACAACCGATCGTCGCGATCCCGGCGGGAAGGCCGATCGAAACGCCGAGCCAGAACGCCACCCCGCCGATCACGGCGGGCGTCGCGTAGAAGTCCTCGCGGAGGACGACCGGCACGCGCGCGAGCAGGAGATCACAGAGGCTCCCGCCGCCGACGGCGGTCAGCGCGGCCAGAACGACGATCCCGAAGGGGGAGAGTCCGGCCTCGTGGCCGACGGACGCGCCGGTCGCCGCGAAGGCCGCGAGCCCGACCGCGTCGGGGATCAGCACGACCGGATGGTCGCGGACGTCGCCGAGCGATCGAATGATCGCGAGCGCGAGCGCGACGCCGAGAAGCACCACCAGCACGTCGGTCGTCGCGCGGAGCGCGAGGGGAATCTGCCCGACGAGCGTGTCCCGGATCGTCCCCCCGCCGAGCGCGGTCAGGATTCCGAGGACGACGACGCCGAACAGGTCGAGGTCGGCCTCGCTTCCCTTGAGCGAGCCGACGATGGCGAACGCGAGCAGCCCGATCACGTTCATCAGCGCGAAGGCGGCGGCGTCACTCATGTTGTCGCAGTCAAATCGACCGCGCGTATTCACCTGCTCGATACAGGGTCGCGAAGCCCGGCTGTCGCCGCATCACGGATCGACTCCGGTCATCCGCCAACCCGCCGCAGCGATAACCAGCCCGGCGCAGGCGATGACGCCGAGTCCGGGCGCGAACGAACCGGTCAGATCGAGCAGCGAGCCGACCAGAACGGGGCCGAGAAACCCGCCGATCTCGCCGACGGCGAAGACGAAGCCGACGGCGGTAGCCGTGAGTCCAGGACCGATCCCGTCGATCTCGGTCGGGAGCGCGCGCAACAGCGGGCCAACCCCTCCAAGACCGATTCCCACGGCGACGATACCGAGCGCGGCGATCGGGAGCGCCGACTCCGCGAGAAGCAAGAGAAGCGTTCCGGTCGTGACGAGCAGGCCCGAGGCGACGACCGCCGGGCGGCGTGCGGAGAGGCGATCGGACAGCGGCGGGATCGAGAGCGCCCCGGCGACCTGGCCGGCCACCAGTACCGTGGTCGTCAGTCCGGCGAGCGCGGGAGCCACTCCGCGGGATTCGAAGAGCGTCACGAGCCAGCCCTGTAGCCCGTGGCCCACCGAGAGGTAGGCGGTGCCGATCGCCACGAGCAGGAGCATGGTCGGGTTCGAGAGCACGCGGCGGGCGTCAGAACGCAGCGAACCGAGCGAGAACCCGCGATCCGCGCCGTCGCCGTTTCGTGGTTCGATCCGCGCAGTACCGGCGAACCAGACGAGCGCGAAGACGATGGTGGCCAGGCCGGTGTAGAGGAACGTGGGCCGCCAGCCCCCGAGGGCAGGACCCAGCAGGGGCCGTCCGAGCGCGAACGCGCCGGCGGACCCGGCGTACGAGCCAAGAACGTAGACCGTCGAGGCCGAGCCGGTTCTTTCAGGGGGGAACAGCTCCGCGACGAGTTTTGGCAGCCCGAAGGTGATGCCGGTCTGCTGGACGGGCTCGTCGAAGGTCGCCCGCACCGTCGTGTTCACGGGCACGCCGGTGTCGCCCGGGAGCGGGGCCCGCTCCGTGACGATCGGCGGGGTGGTGTCGTCGAGGTCGAAGACCACATCGACGTAGTAG
>JAWARX010000374.1:0-2772 GCA_038893155.1 Halalkalicoccus sp. | reverse complement strand
CTTCCTGCACGCGACCCAGGAACAGACGATCAAACCCAAGAACAACCCCCGGATCGACATCGATCAGGTGATCGTCGGGCGGACGAACATGCCCGAATACAGGGACAAGAAGGGCGACGAGTCGATGGAAGCCTTTAACGACCGCACCAAACGAATCGACTTCCCGTACGTCCTGGAGTACGTCGCGGAGTCCGAGATCTACGAGAAGCTGTTGAACAACGCCGACGTCCCGGACATCCACGTCGAACCCCACACCCTGGAGATGGCCGGCCTCTTCGGCGTGCTGACCCGGATCGAGGAGCCGGATACTGAGGCGGTCGATATCGTCCAGAAGGCCAAAGCGTACAACGGGGAGTCCGGAGACGGCGACGACGTCGACGTGAAGAAACTGCGCGAGGAAGGCGAGTCCAGCGCCGAGATCGCCGAAGCGATGATCGGCGTCTCGCCGCGCTTCATCGGCGACGAGATCGCGGAAGCGATCATGGACTCGATGCACCGCGGACGGTCGTACCTCTCGCCGCTGGCCGTGTTCACCCACTTCGAGGAGAACTTAGAGAACCACGGCTCGATCCCCGAGGAGAACTTCGAGCGCTACCACCGCTACCTCGAGCTGGTGCGAGAAGAGTACAAGGAACGGGCCATCGAGGACGTGCGCCACGCGCTCGCGTACGACTTAGACGAGATCCGCCGCCAGGGCGAAAAGTACATGGACCACGTGATGGCGTACATCGACGACGACACGGTCCCGGACGACCTCACCGGGCGCGAACAGGAGCCCGACGAGACGTTCCTCAGGGCCGTCGAGGAGAAACTCGACATCCCCGAGGACCGGAAACACGACTTCCGCCAGGAGGTCAGCAACTGGGTTTCGAGGCGCGCGCGCGAGGGCGAGGCGTTCAATCCCGAGGACAACGACCGGCTGCGCCGCGCGCTCGAACGGAAGCTCTGGGAGGACAAGAAACACAACATCAACTTCTCGGCGCTGGTGAGCGCGAACGAACTCGACGACGACGAGCGAAACGCGTGGGTCGACGCGCTGATCGAGCAGGGCTACTCCCAGGAGGGCGCGATGGAGGTACTGGAGTTCGCCGGCGCGGAGGTCGCAAAGAGCGAACTCGAACGATGAGCGGACACGAGTACGTCCGAAAAGCGGATCGCGAACTCGATGCGGCCTACGAGGAGCCGATGAGCCTCGGCGAGTACGTCGACCGGCTGTTCTCCCAGCCCTCGATCGCGTCTCACGCCTCGAAGTACCTGTTGGACGCGATCGAGGCCGCCGGCACGCGCGCGGTGATCGAGGAGGGCGAAGAGCGCGAGCGCTATCGCTTCTTCGACGATCCGCACAACGACGGGGAACACGCGATCCTCGGGAACACGGAAGTGCTCAACGACTTCGTCGACGATCTGCGTTCGATCGCCGCCGGACGCGGGAAAGAGGAGAAGATCATCTGGTTCGACGGGCCGACGGCGACGGGCAAGTCCGAGCTCAAGCGGTGTCTGGTCAACGGACTGCGCGAGTACTCGAAGACGCCCGAGGGGCGCAGATACACCGTCGAGTGGAACGTCGCGAGCGCCGAGGACGATCCGGGGCTGACCTACGGCGACGTCCCGCGCGTCGACGAGGACAGCTGGTACCAGAGCCCGGTCCAGTCGAACCCGCTGTCGGTGTTCCCCCAGCCGGTTCGCGAGGCGATCCTCGCCGATCTCGAACGCGAGTACGACGATCACACGCCGATCCGTTCGGAGACCGATCTCGATCCCTTCTGCCGGGAGGCCTACGAGTATCTAGAAAAGCGCTACCGCCGGGAGGGGGTCTCGGACCTCTTTTCTGCGATCACCGATCCGCGCCACCTGCGCGTCTCGAACTACGTCGTCGACGTCGGTCGGGGGATCGGCGTGCTTCACTCGGAGGACGACGGCCGGCCGAAAGAACGGCTCGTGGGAAGCTGGATGAATGGCATGCTCCAGAAGCTCGACTCGCGCGGGCGGAAGAACCCGCAGGCGTTCAGTTACGACGGCGTTCTCTCGCAAGGCAACGGCCTGCTGACGGTCGTCGAGGACGCCGCCCAGCACGCCGACCTGCTCCAGAAGCTACTGAACGTCCCCGACGAACGTCACGTCAAGCTCGACAAGGCGATCGGGATGGACGTCGACACCCAGCTACTCATCATTTCGAATCCGGATCTGGACGCCCAGTTGAACCAGCACGCCGACCGCGGCGGGAGCGATCCGCTGCGCGCGCTCAAGCGCCGGCTCGACAGACACGAGTTCGGCTACCTGACCAACCTCCGGCTGGAGTGTGAGCTGATCCACCGCGAACTCACCGGCGAGACGGCGGTCTGGGAGGGCGAAGACGGCGAAGAGCTTCGCGAACGGGTCCGCGCGCCGATCCGGATCCGCGTCGGCGAACGCGGCGGCGAGGTCGAAGAGCGCGAACTCGCGCCCCACACGGTCGCGGCGGCGGCGCTCTACAGCGTCGTCTCGCGGCTGGACCGCGAGGACCTGCCCGACGGGCTGTCGCTCGTCGAGAAGGCACTGCTGTTCGACAGGGGCTACCTACAGGAGGGCGACGAGCGCCGCGAGACCGAGGAGTTCGAGTTCGATCCGAACGCCGCCGACGGCGAACACGGAATCCCGGTCACGTTCACCCGCGACGTGATCGCCGAACTGCTGAACACGGCCCGCGATCGGAGCCACCCCGAGCTACCGGTCGAGAACGTGCTGATGCCGCGAGACGTGCTGAACGCGATGGCAGAGCGCCTCCACAACGCG
>JAWARX010000373.1:0-2777 GCA_038893155.1 Halalkalicoccus sp. | reverse complement strand
GAGCCGGTCGCCGGTCGGGCGCCGCGTTGCGCTGCCCCGGAGCCGGAGGACCCTCCCGACGGGTCCGGGCGGCCGAGGGGTGAGCCCGCCGGACGAGCTCCCTCCACCCCGAGCGCACTCGGGCTCGGGGCGGACGACGCCGGGGAGGGCCCCGACGCCGGGGAGCTCGCCGCCGTCATCGGGGAGGAGTGTAAGAACGTCTCGCCCGAAGAGGTGCCCGACGTGGTTCGGGGCTATACGATCATGAACGACGTCGACGCGCTGGACCAGCAGGGGCGCACGGCGCGCAAGGCGTTCGACGGGTCGGGGCCCTTGGGACCCTGGATCGAGACCGAACTGGACCCCCGCGGAATCGACATGCACACCGAGATCGACGGCGAGCGCCGTCAGGAGGCGAACACCGAGCTGATGCTGTTCGATCCCTACGAGGTCGTCTCCTACCTTTCGGAGCGCTTTACGTTCTCGCCGGGCGACGTGATCGCCTTCGGCAGCCCCGCAAACCCCGGCACGATCGAACCCGGAAACGAAATCGAGATCACCTACGAGGGCGTCGGGACGCTCCGGAACACGGTCGCGGCCTTGACTGACGCCGCTCCCTGATCCCGCTCGCTTCGCTCGCGACACCACGGTCGCGGCCTTGACTGACGCCGCTCCCTGATCCCGCTCGCTTCGCTCGCGACACCACGGTCGCGGAGTCGATTCAGTAGCCGAGCCGACCGAGGAGCCACGCCAGCGCCTCGCGCGCGAGCGTCGGGACCGCGAGGACGAGCGCCAGCCCGCCGACCACGAGGGGAAAGCGCAGGAGGCTTCCCGCACCGACCGAGGCGAACGCCACCTCGATCGCGAGGAACGCGGCGAGGATTCCCACGACCACCAGCGCGAGGTACGTCCCGACGGCGACCGGGACGAGGAGCGGTCCGGGCGGGCGTGGCGCGCCGTCCAGTCGCGCGCTCGCCGGACGGGCGTCGACGATCGATTCTACGAGTGTCGGTATCGCTCTCATACGCGGATCGACGCGCGCCGCAGCGAAAAGTGTAATCTGAAGGATATTTCTGTAAACGGAGCTACTGAAATTCGCTTCAGTGAGCGAGAACGGTTATGCGGTCGAGAGGGACTCGATCGCCTGGACGGCCAGGTCGTCGTCGAGGTCGACCCGGAGCTCCTCGTCGTCGAGCGCGATCCGCACGCGGAGTCGCCACGGCTCCTCCGAGCGGACGGTCACGTACTCGTCGCTGACACACCACGGGAGCTGCCAGTAGGGGATCGCACCGAGGTCGAGGCCGTGATCGCGGTAGAAACTCACCACCGCGGAGTGTTCGACCAGCCGGAGCCCCGGCGTCGAGCAGAGCTCGTGGCGACACTGCAGACAGCGGTGTTCCACGAGGAGGTCGAGCTTCAGACAGCACTCCTCGGCGTAGCGGATCGTCGTCTCCATCCGGCCGTTGCAGGCCGGACAGACCCCGTCGGCGGCCAGACAGTGGAGGTGTCGCACCCGCTGGTCGAACGCGGCGGCGACCTCCTCGTCCGTTCGGTCCGTCAACCCGCCGGGCGGGAAGGCGTACTGGCCGTGGCGCTGTCCGCAGTCGAGACAGTCGATGGTGACGTGTTCGTCGCGGTACCGGGCTTCGAGCGGCCCCGCACAGTCGACACACTCGCCCTCGACGCCGAAACGCCGGTCCGGATCGCGGTTGAACGACCCCGAGAGGACGGCCTGAATGACGCTCTCGCCGGCGTGGCGCAGGTCGTACCCCTCGTCGGTCCTGACGACGAACTGCCCGACGAGCCGTTTGAGGTGGTAGTTGAACTGTGCGCTGTCGCGCACGTCGACCCGGTCGTGGAGCTCCGAGAAGGACACCGGCCGTTCGGGCGCGTCCCACAGCGCTTCGAGGATCTCGAGGCGTGTCTCGCTCGCGATGGCCGAGAACGCCTCCGCGGGCGGGACACATTCCTCGCAGGCCTGAAGCTGCGAATCGCTCATGGCCGTGGGTTGGCGTCACACCCCTATAGATGTGTCTCCGAGCCTACCGTTCCTCGCCCTCGACCTCCGCGAGCAATCCCTCGAGAAGCTCGTTGAACGCGTCGGGGTTGTCCTGGTTGACCAGGTGAGCAGCGTCCGAGATCTCGTAGAGGTCGCTCCCGAGCGCGCGCGCGAGGTCCCTGCTCTGGCGTTTGACCGGCGGCGCTTCGTGTTCGCCGTAGACGACGCGAGCGGGAACCGAGAGCCCGTCGAGTTCGGGCGGGCGGAACCGATAGAGCGCCGAGAAGATCTTCTTGAACTCCTCGCGTCCCGTCTCGTCGACGGTGTCGAGCGCCGCCGAGCGCACGTCCGGGTCGCGCGCGAGCCACGGCCCGCCGGTGAGCGGGCGGATCGTCGAGAGCAGCGACCGGAAGGTCGCCCCGCTGCCGGCGAACGCGAGCGAGCTCCCGAGCATCGGAAGGGGCGAGAGCAGCCCCTTCATCGCCGGCGGGATCGACACCGGCGGGAACGTCTGAACCGCGCCCGCGAGCAGGATCCCCCGAATCCGGTCGGGGTGGCGGGCGGCGTAGGCCTGTGCGACCATCGAACCGAGCGAGAGCCCGCAGATCACGCTCTCTTCGATTCCCAGCTCGTCCAAGAGCGCGTCGAGGTCGTCGGCCAACAGATCGATCGAGTACCGTCGCGCCTCCGAGGGCCCCGTTCGACCGTGCCCCCGGAGGTCGGGAGCGACGATCCGGTACTCCTCGCCGAAGCGTTCGCGCTGGCCGGCCCAGCTTTCGGCCGACAGCCAGCCGCCGTA
>JAWARX010000372.1:0-2777 GCA_038893155.1 Halalkalicoccus sp. | reverse complement strand
ACAGCGTCGAGAGGTCGGAGTCGATGGGGTCCGCGGGCGTCGAGAAGTAGAGCTTCTCGTCGGGGTAGCTCGGCTCGCCGACGACCTGTTCGATGATGAGCTTCATCATCGGGATGGCGCTCTTCTCGTCGGAGGAGAGGATGCCGTGTTTCATCGGGCGGCGCGTCTCCTTGTTGAAGATGTTCGCGAAGTTGAGCGCGTCGTCGCCGACGACGTACACCTTCTCGTCCTTGCGGATGTGGAGCACGTCGCTGCGAGAGAGCATCCGTTCTGCCATGTCCGAATACTCGATCTCGACGAAGCTGTTTCGCTGCTGTACAAACACCGTATCGGAGCCGTCCTGTTGACCCGAGAGGATGTTCATCGTGCCGACGTCAAGTCCTTTCGCCATAGTTGTACGCTAGCCTGATAGATAATAAATCTATCTGATAATAGAATGGTTAAAATATCTATTTTGAGCGGTCGAACAGACCGGCAACCTTCGCCCGGAGCCGCTCCGTGGGCGACTCCCTCGTGGCCATCGCCTCGGCACGCTTTTTCTCCCTGAGCTCCGCGAGCGCGGCGGCCTGATCGTCCGTGCCGCTCCCCGTGGCCTGCTCTTTCTGACCACCCTGGAGGCCCTGCAGGTTCGAGACGGCGTCCTCGACCGCCCCGCCCGACGCGCGCGTCGTGGTCGCCTCGACGCTGTCGAAGGAGGTGCGATCCACGTCCTCGGTACCGGTGTCGACGGCGAGTTTCCTACCCCTCTTTCGCTCGACGCCGCCCCACGAGAGGTTCACGCCGTCCATCGCCTCGTCGATGTCCCGGGCGATCTGTTCGTCCGAGACCGCTTCTCGGTCGTCCTCGCGTTCCTCGATTGTGGGCCGCGTGCGTTCGAGCTGGTGGGCGACGAGCGCCGCACCCGTCGAGCCGACGACGACCGCCAGTCCGCCGGCGTAGAGGGCGATCCCACTTGCGCTGTAGTCGGTCGCGCCCTGGACGTTCCAGTTGCTCGGATAGACGGCGACGAAGACGGTCATCGCGAGCAGGCAGACCGCGATCCCAGCGCCCGCCGCGTACAGCGCTCGGCGGCTCACCGGCAGCAACACGACGATACCGACCATTCCGGCGGGCAGCCCGAGCGAGGCGAAGACGATGGCGATCTGCCGGAGGGTCCAGTAGAACTCCCCGCCGGGCTCGACGCTCGCGCTCCACAGAAAGAGGACGAGCCCGCAGGCCGCGAGCGCAGTCCCGGCGAAAAACAGTCCGAAGCCGGCGTAGACGTCCGTCCGCGCGTCGGGCTCGCCGATGTACCGCTCGTACCACTCGAAGAGAACCGATGCCGGTGGATCCGTCGCCATTGTGGGACCGTATACGCGCGAAATATCAATATCTTTTGGTCAATTTAAGTGAAAATATGTCGGTCGGACGACGGCGTCCGCGCGGGCCGGGGGAATCGGCCGGCGAGTCACAGCCGAATCGGACGCCCGATGCCGGCGAACAGGCTCACCGCGCCGAGGACGGCGAGCGCCGCGCCGACCAGCCAGCCGGTCGACCGGGGCTCGGCGAGCGCGAGCACCCAGAGGCCCGCCAGAAGCGCGAGACCGCCGGCGACGATCAGCTTCACGAACCGTTCGACGCGCATGCCGACGGTTGGTCGCGGGGCGTCATAAGTCCCCGAGAGCAACCGTTAACCCGGATCGATCCCGTAGGGTCGCCCATGACCGAGCCGACGCTCGTGTTCGACGACGACTGTGGCTTCTGTACGTGGTGGGCCGAGTTCTTCGAGGCACGATCCGATATCCGCACGGTCGGGTTCTCCAAACTCACGCCGGAGCTTCGCGATCGCCTACCCGAGACGTACGACGAGTGCTCGCACTTCGTCACCGACGAGCGAGTCTACTCGTGTGGCGCGTCGATCGAGGAGGCGTTCGCCCGCTCGAATATCGGAAAGTCGGCTCGCCCGCTGATCGAGTTCCTCAGAAACTTCGAGGACTACGAGCGCGTTCGCGAGCGCTCCTACCGGCACGTCGCCGACGACCGGGTCCGGTGGGGCCGGCTCCTCTCGAAGACGCCGCCGCTGCGCCGCGGTTCCGAGAAGGAGCGCTGACCGCACGTCCCCTCGGCTCCGGGACGATCACGGCAACCCGCGACGCCGCCCGACCCGCCGGTCCCGAACCTCGTCGAGCGAGACGGGGTCGACGTAGCTCCCGACGCGTTCTCGCTTCCACCACCGCCCCGACTCCTCGCGCTCCTCGGGAGTGGTGTAGCGATACCGATAGCGGACCGCCCGGACGTACGTCGGCGGCTCCTCGAAGGGCACGTCGGCGAGCAGCTCCAGCGTCGCCTCGTCGCCCTCCAGTAGCCTGACCAGCAGCCGCAGGAACCACGGGCTCCGGTACGGCGTCGGCGACATCGCCGCGAACCACAGCTGCCAGTCCAGCCGGAGGTGGTACGGTGCGATCTGGCGCGGCCGATTTCCCGTATTCGTCGGCTTGCCCCCGAACTCGTAGGTGCGCCACTCGGCGTCCCCGGTGATCTCCTCGTGGGTCGTCCCCTCGATCACGATCTCGTAGCGATCCCTCGTGATCGAGCCGAACGCGCCGTAGGTGGCGGAGGCGTTCTTGAGCTGATGGGTGATGAGCCCGGTCCCTGCGGTGATCAGCACGGTAAAGGCGACCGCCCCGGCCACGGCCCCGGGCAGCAGGCCGCGCGGCCCTATGGTTTTGGCCGTCAGCACGGTGAAGGAGGCGAAGTACAGGCCCGCGTTGACCACCAGGAGCGCGGCCAGCACCAGA
>JAWARX010000371.1:0-2780 GCA_038893155.1 Halalkalicoccus sp. | reverse complement strand
CGGCTACTCGGCGTACTGGTTCGCCGGGGCGCTCCCCGAGCACGGCGAGCTCGTCCTCACCGAGGTCGACGAGGACGCGTTGGAGATGGCCCGCGAGCACCTCTCGCGGGGTGGATACGACGGGCTGGCGCGCTCCGAACTCGGGGACGCGATCGAGACGGTCGAACGCTACGACGGTCCCTTCGACGAGGTGTTGATCGATCACCAGAAAGAGCGGTACGCCGAGGCGCTCGAAGCAGTGCGAGGAAAGCTCGCGCCCGGCGCGGTCGTGATCGCGGACAACGCGATGAGCGCCGAGGAGGTAGTGGTGTTCTCCGACCTGCTCGCGCACGTCGAAGGCGAGCGTCCGGAGATGAACGAGGGCACGCGAGGGATCGCCGAGTACCTCGATCACGTCCGGGCCGATCCCGACTTCGAGACGATGGTGCTCCCGCTGGGCGAGGGGATCGCGGTCAGCTACTTCGAGGGGTAGGCAACACTGAAGCGTCCGGGCGTCCTCGGTAGTCGGCATGCCACTGTCCGAGGACGACTGGGAGGCCGCGCGGCCCGAGACGGACCTGCCGACCGTGATCGACCTCACCCTCCGGGAGGCGGCTCCCAACGCGCTGCGAGTGGACGACTTCCTCCGGGAAGCCGACAGCACGGACCCGAGAGAGCAGGGGCTCGTCGAGGCCGTCACCGGCGCGATCCGCTGGCAGTTCTCCCGCGAGCGATCGAAGGCGGTCGTCGAGGCCACCCTCGAACGCCTCGTCCACGAGGGCCGGGCCGAAAAGCGCGCCTTCGAGGACGAAGAGGGGATCACGATCTACTACCGAGCGGTCGACGACGCCGCATGAGGCGGTTTCGTGAGATGTCCGGATCCCGTTCGTGAATTCAAAACTCTAACGTAGTTTGTTATCGTTTCAGGAGCTATTTGCCCATCCGGACCGATAAACCGGTATGGAGCTGCTTACTGACGATATCGTCCCCGAATACGCCCGCGAGGTCAAAGCGGAGGCCCGCGAGTTCGCCGAAGAACACATCGCCCCGAACGCAGAGGAGTGTTTCCGCAGGGGGGAGTACCCGTGGGAGATCCTCGAAGCCGGGCAGGACGCCGGTCTCGTCGCCCAGGACATCCCCGAGGAGCTGGGTGGACGCGGACTGGACGTCGTCGAGATGCTCGCGATCGCAGAGGAGTTCTACAAGGCCGACGCCGGCATCGCCCTGACCCTCCAGCTCGCGAGCTTCGGCGCGGAGATGATCTACGAGTACGGCAGCGAGGAACAGAAAGCGGAGTACCTCGAGCCCGTCGCCGCCGGCGAAGAGATAACCGGATTGGCGGTCTCGGAACCCGACACGGGAAGCGATCTCGCGGGGATGACGACCACCGCCGAGAAACAGAACGGCGAGTACGTTCTAAACGGCGAGAAGTACTGGATCGGCAACGGCGTCGAGGCCGACTGGGTCACCGTCTTCGTCCGAACCGGCGAGAACAACGACCGCTACTCGAACCACTCGCTGATCATCGTGCCGACGGACGCCGACGGCTACGAGGCCGAACATATTCCTGAGAAAATGGGGATGCGCGCCTCGAAGCAGGCACACATCACTTTCGAGGACGTACGGGTTCCCGAGGAGAACCTCGTGGGCTACGAGAACGGCGGCTTTCTCATGCTCGCCGATTTCTTCAATCACGGTCGGATCGTCGTCGGTGGTCACGGGCTCGGGCTGGCCGCCGCGGCGATCGAGGAGGCCTGGGAGTTCGTCCACGATCGCGAGGCGTTCGGCCGGGGCGTAAGCGAGTTCCAGGCGGTCCAGCACGGGCTCGCCGATATGCGCATGGAGTTCGAGGCCGCCCGCTCGCTGAACTACCGGGCGGCGAAAAAGGTCCGCGACGGCGAGAACGCTGGGCTGTGGGCGGCGCTGGCCAAGACCAAATCCACGGAGACGGCGACGATGTGCGCCGAACAAGGGATGCAGTTTCACGGCGGCCGGTCGATCCTCACCGACCGGCGGATCGCGCGGGTGTATCGCGACGTGCGCATCCCGGTCATCTACGAGGGTGCAAACGAGGTCCAGCGCAACCTGATCTACAGACAGTCCTAGCCGTCGAGGTCGCGGAAGGCGGCGGCGTAATCCTCGTGGCTCCGAAGCCCGTCGATCGTTTCGTCGACGGATTTTCGAAGCGAAGTCAGACGCCGTTCGAGTTCGCGGAACTCGTCGTTGCCTTCGAGTTCCGAACGGGGCTTTTCGGTCTCCAGCACCGCGCGTTTCGAGGCGAGGCTGTAGTACTCGCGCATCGTCTCGTCGTACTCGCGACGCTGATAGACCCGCTCGACCGTCGCGGACAGTTCGTCGTTCGCGACGGGCTTGACGAGGTAATCGTCGAACCCCATCTCGATGATGTCGAAGTCGGGATCGACCGCGGTGACCATGATCACGCGACAGTCGTACCCCCGTTCGCGGATCGCATCGAGCACCTCGTCACCTGACATCCCGGGCATCCGCCGGTCGAGCAGCACGATCCCGACGTCCTCGTCGATCTTCGCGAGCGCTTCGTCGCCGTCGTGTGCCGTTCGCACGCGCCACTCGCCGTCGAGCCAGGCCGCGAACAGCTCGGCGAGCTGTGGCTCGTCGTCGACGACGAGCACGGTGGGCGTATCCGTTCCAGCGTCGAAGGACATTTCCTATTTACGGTAGGAATCCCATAGATATAAATTCGACGGTCAGATCCTTTTTCGGAATCGCTCAACGGGGTGTTTCGGACGGCGCGCCGAGGACCCAGTCGACGATCCGTGCTT
>JAWARX010000370.1:0-2788 GCA_038893155.1 Halalkalicoccus sp. | reverse complement strand
CCGCCGACCGCCGCGGCGAGGGGATCGGAAAAACGCTTCTCGAAGGGATAGTCGATCACCCGGATCTTCAGCGAGTCGCCGGCTGTTCTCTACTCTGTCGGCGCGGGCTGGTGCCGTACTACGAGACGGTCGGGTTCGAGCTGTTCGATCCCGAGATGGAGATCCCCGAGGGCGGCACCGAGGAGCTCGTCCGGATGACCTACCGGCGGGGCTGACGGATTTCGTTTCGCCTATCGCTCGGCGTCGAGCGGATAGCGCCCCCTCGCCGGACGGACCGCTCTCGCAAAAAATCCGCGGTTACTGCCCGATCACCCGGTGAGGCCGCCGCCCGGGACGATCCGGGTGGGCGGGCCGCGCTCGTCGGCGTCCTGTTCGGGGGTCGGAAACGACGGGGAGTGAGCGACGGTTCGACGGGCGTTCTGGATGGCGGTGCGGCAGTTCGCGAGCTGTTCGGATATTTTACTCATACATGAGTTAATACTCGCAGGATGGTCTTAAGCGTTGTCCGAAACGATCGTTCGTGGGCGTCTCGCGGCCGGACGGTCGTGTGCCGGATGCGAATCGAGGCCGATTCCCAACGACTATCCACACCGGTGACGACTCGGTCCCATGGGCCACGTCAACGAGTCCGATCTGGAGTGGGGCGAGATCGATCGTGGAGACACCCGCTTTCGGCGCAAGCAGCTCGCCGAGGCCGCGGGCGGCGAGCGCATCGGCTGTAGCCTTTACGAGCTACCCGCCGGAAGGCGGGCGTGGCCCTATCACTATCATACGGGGAACGAGGAGGCGATCTACGTCCTCTCGGGGAGCGGCCTCCTGCGGGGCGAGGACGGCCGACACGACCTTGAACCGGACGACTACGTCGCGCTCCCGGTCGGCGAGGCGGGCGCTCATCGGGTGGTCAACGATTCCGAGGAGCCGCTGCGGTATCTCGTCGTTTCGACCATGCGCGATCCCGATATCACCGTCTATCCCGACGCCGACGCGATCGGCGTCTTCGCGGGGTCGCCGCCCGGCGGGCGCGAAGCGCGGACCGTCGAGGGCTTCTTCGAGCGCGAGGACGCCCGCGACATCTGGGACCTCGATTAGGGAGCCATCAGGGAACCAGCTGCTCGCCGTCGTCGTCGTAGAGCGTGATGGCGTCGACGGGGCAGACCCGGGCGGCCATCTCGGCGTCGAACTCCTCGCCCTCGGGTACCTCGATGACGAACCGATCGTCCTCGATTTCCTCCCCGCCGACGAGGTCGGCCTTGCCCGCGTCCATGTCCTTTTTGAACTTCGCCCACTCGTCGACGCACTGGTAGATCCCGATGCAGGTGTCCCGATCGTACTCGATTCGCATGGTGGTGTGTGGTCGGGCGTGGGCTATAGGGTTGGCGGGCAGGGCGACAGTTTAAACCGGATGACGGCTCAAAAACACCCAATGCAAACCGCGGAGCTTTCGGGCCTTCCCGCGGGGGTGGTAGAACACCTCCGCGAGGAGGGCATCGAGGAACTCTACCCCCCGCAGGCGGAGGCCGTCGAGGCGGGCGTCACCGACGGAGAGAGCGTCGTCGCGAGCGTGCCGACCGCCAGCGGCAAGACCCTGATCGCCGAACTCGCGATGCTGGCCTCGATCGAACGCGGCGGGAAGGCCCTCTACATCGTTCCCTTGAGAGCGCTCGCCAGCGAGAAGAAACGCGAGTTCGAACGCTTCGAGTCGTTCGGCGTCTCGGTGGGCGTCTCGACGGGGAACTACGACTCCGAGGAGGAGTGGCTCGGGAACCGGGATATCGTCGTCGCCACCTCGGAAAAAGTCGACTCGCTCGTGCGAAACGGCGCGTCGTGGATCGAGGAGCTCTCGTGTGTCGTCGCCGACGAGATCCACCTCGTGGACGACGCAAACCGGGGGCCGACCCTCGAAGTCACCCTCGCGAAGCTCCGCCAACTCAACCCCGCGCTCCAGACGGTCGCGCTTTCGGCGACCGTGGGAAACGCAAGCGAGATCGCCGAGTGGCTCGACGCCGAACTCGTCCACTCGGAGTGGCGGCCGATCGATCTCAAAACCGGCGTTCACTACGGCAGCGCGCTGCACTTCGACGACGGCTCCCAGGAGGAGTTCGCCGTCGGGTCGGGCGAGAATCCGACCACCGCGCTCGTCGCCGATGCCCTCTCCGATGGTGGCTCCTCGCTCGTGTTCGTCAATTCTCGAAGGAATGCCGAGGCCGCCGCCCGCCGCTTGGGGAACGCCGTCGAGGACCAGCTCACGGACGCCGAACGGGCTGATCTCGCGGCGCTGGCCGGCGAAGCGCGCGGCGTGAGCGACAGCGAGACCAGCGACGACCTGGCCGACGCGATTCAAATGGGGGCGGCATTCCACCACGCGGGTCTCGCGCGCGAGCACCGCACGCTCGTCGAGGACGCCTTCCGCGACCGGCTGATCAAGGCGATCAGCGCGACGCCGACGCTCGCGGCGGGCGTCAACACGCCCAGCCGACGGGTGATCGTCCGCGACTGGCAGCGCTACGACGGCGACGCCGGCGGGATGAAACCCTTAGCAACCCTCGAAGTCCACCAGATGATGGGGCGGGCCGGACGGCCCGGGCTGGATCCCTACGGCGAGGCCCTGCTGCTCGCGAAGAACCACGACGAGCTCGACGAACTGTTCGAACGGTACGTCTGGGCCGACCCCGAACCCGTCCGCTCGAAGCTCGCGACCGAACCCGCCCTCAGGACGCACGTCCTCGCGACGGTCGCCTCGGGGTTCGCGAACTCCCGCGAGGGCCTGCTCGAATTCCTCGAACGCACG
>JAWARX010000369.1:0-2794 GCA_038893155.1 Halalkalicoccus sp. | reverse complement strand
GATGGAACTGGTGATCGCGGACGTTCGCGGCGAACAGATCGAGCAGTACCGCGTCAACCAGATCATCAATCAGGTCGAGAACACCATCTACGAGTTTCCCCTTCGGTTGCCCTCGAACCTCGCGCTGGTCCTCCGGGTCGCGACGGTCGTCGAGGGGGTCTGCGTGACGCTCGATCCGGAGTTCGACTTCATCGAGACGGCGACGGAGTACCTCTCGGAGGAGGGCTACCGCGAGGAGACGGCAAAGCAGATCGCCTCGGAGACGGGCCGGGAGGTCTGGGAGTCCGCCCAGGCGTCGATCCGCCTGCCCCAGACCGCAGACAGCACGCTCACCCAGCTGGGCCGGGGCGACGTCACGATCAACGTCGACATCGAGGACCCAAACAACGTCTTCGACCGGCTCGCCAAACGCCTGATTTACGGCTTGTTGCTCTCGGTGACGCTGATCTCGACGTCGATCATCTACGCGTTTCGCGCGTGGGAGCCCGCGGTCGTGCCCGCGCTGGTCTCGGTGTTCATCGTCTACGTGCTCTACCGGTCGTTCAAGAAACGCCGCAAGGGAATTCGCGCTAGACCCCAGTTCACCCGCCAGAGCATGCGTCAACGGCGCGAGGAGTGAGGCCGGTCACGCGTCGAGGCCGCTCGTGACGAGACGGACGCCGATAACCGAGAGCAGTGCGAGGACGAACCACCGTCGCTCGCGTTCGGGGACCCGCGAGCGGAGGCGGCGACCGCCCGAAACGCCGACGACCCCGACGACCGCGAGGGCGACCGAGAGCGCGAACACGCCGACCCCGGAGTAGAGGCCGAACAGGGCCGCCGCGCCGACCCGGACGGCGTTGATACCGACGAACACCAGCACGATCACGCCGACGAACAGCCCGTGGGACAGCTCCCGGCTGCGGACGTACGCCACCATCTGGACGCCGACGTTCGTCGCGCCGAACAGCAGGCCCGAGACGCTCCCGAGCGCGATTTTCGCCCGCGTCGACTCGCCGAACTCGGGGCCACGAACCGCGTCGAACCCGGGAATCTCGACCGCGCGCTGTGCGGTCGCGACGAACCCGAGCGTCACGACACCCAGCGCGAGTTCGAGCGGGGCGTCGGGGAGACGATCGATGAGCGCCATTCCGATCAACGTTCCGCCGAGCGCCGCGGCGACGTACGAGCCGAACCGACGGCCGCAGCTCCGGAGGCTCGCAGCGTCGAGTTCGCCGAGCAGCGACAGGTTGGCCGCGAGGATCGGTATCAGCATCACGACGACGGCGGTCGACGGCGGCAGGGCCGTCGCGAGCGCCATCGTCCCGACGAGCGCGAAGCCAAAACCTGCCAGACCGGTCACGAGCCCGGCGACGAGCGCGACGCCGACGGCGAAGACAAGCAACGAGATCGAAAGCGAAAGCGAAAGCGACACGATGCCGGTAGGTGCAGGCGCGGTAATATACCTGCCGCGGTCGTGAGCCGGTCGCGTCGAACCGGGCGGGGAGATCGGTCGCTTTTATTCTCTTCCCTGCATCGTCGCCGCATGGAGATCGCCCCCTTCGAACTCGAACGCTGGTTCGACGAGTACGAACACGATGCCGAGATCATGCTCGCGGAAAGCGGGATCCGCAGTCTCCCCGCAGCACGCTTCGACACCGACCCCGGCGAGCTGGGCTACGTGATCCCGACCGACGGCGCTCCCGAGTTCCGTGCGACGGTCGGCGAACGCTACGACCGGTCGGCCGCGGAGGTCTGTTTTACGTGTGGCACGCAGGAGGCGAACTACCTCGTCTTCCGGTCGCTGCTCGATCCCGGAGATCACGTCGTGGTCGTCACGCCCACCTACCAGGCGCTCTCTGCGGTGCCCGAATCGATCTGTGCGATCTCGCGGGTGGAGCTATCTCCGCCGGACTGGGAGCTCGACCTCGACGCGATTCGGGAGGCGATCGAGCCCGAGACTCGACTGATCGTGCTCAACAACCCGAACAACCCGACGGGGAAGCACCACTCCGAGAACACAGTGAGAGCGCTGTACGATCTGGCGGCCGAGAACGACGCGTACCTGCTCTGTGACGAGGTCTATCGCTTGCTCGCGGACGATCCCCTGCCGCCGGTGGCCTCGATGGGCGAGCGCGGGATCACCACGACGAGCCTGACGAAGGCCTACGGGCTGGCGGGGCTTCGCTTCGGCTGGATCGCTGGGCCGGAAGCGGTCGTCGAGGGTGCGGTCCGCTGGAAGGATTACACGACGATCTCGCCCTCTATTTTCGGCCAGCACGTCGCCAAACAGGCCCTCGGCGAGCAGGAAGAGGAGATCCTCGAAGAGAACCGACGGCTAGCCCGCGAGCACCGCGACATCGTCGAGGGGTGGATAGACGAACAGGGGCTGTCGTGGCACGAACCGGTGGGGGTCAACGGCTTCGTGAGCGTGCCCGAGGCGTTCGACTCCGGCGAGGCGTTCTGTCGAGCGGTCGTCGGAGAAGAGAGCGTCGTGCTCGCGCCGGGGGAGTTCTTCGGGTTCGAGGAGTACTTCCGGATCGGGTTCGGACTCGAAACGGAGGCGCTGACGGAGGGTCTCGACCGCGTCGGGCGCGTGATCGAACGGCACGGATAGCGCGTTCCAAATCACTTATACAGCCGCCGTGGATAGCGATGGCTATGGTAACCCAACAGAAGCAGGTCCGCGATCTCCAGGAGGGCGGCTACGTGATGATGGACGGTGCGGCGTGCAAGATCACCCACTACAGCACCGCAAAGCCGGGAAAACACGGTAGCGCGAAAGCCCGCGTCGAGGGCAAGGGCGTCTTCGACG
>JAWARX010000368.1:0-2798 GCA_038893155.1 Halalkalicoccus sp. | reverse complement strand
TCCTTCCCGGTGGCGTCGACGCGACCCTCGGCTTCGGCTCGCTCGTCGGGGACGCGGTCGTCCTGATCGCTCATACGCGAAGTTGTATCCGCCTCGAACTTAAACGCACCCATCGGGTTCGCGCCGTTGAAGTACCGGTTGGTCGTAGCGCCCGACATGGCCGATACCACCGAGGGACCCGAACGGACGTGGTGGAAGGAGGCGGTCGTCTATCAGATCTATCCGAAGAGCTTCAACGACAGCGACGGCGATGGAGTCGGCGACATCCCGGGGATCGCCGAGAAGGTCGAGTACCTGGACTGGCTGGGCGTCGACGTCGTCTGGCTCAACCCCGTCTACGCCTCGCCGATGGCGGACAACGGCTACGACATCGCCGACTATCGGGCGATCCACCCCGCATTCGGAACGATGGACGACTGGGAGGAACTGTTAGAGAAGCTTCACCGCCGGAACATCCGCCTTATCATGGATCTCGTGGTGAATCACACCTCGGACGAACACGAGTGGTTCGTCCGCTCGAAGGCGGGCGATTCCGAGTACGAGGAGTACTACTTCTGGCGCGAGGGCTCGCCCGACGAACCGCCGAACAACTGGACGTCCTTCTTCGGCGGGCCGGCCTGGAGCCGCGACGACGAGCGCGGGGCGTGGTATCTCCACCTGTTCGACGAGAAACAGCCCGACCTGAACTGGGAGCACCCCGAGGTGCGCGCCGACGTCTTCGAGATGATGAACTGGTGGTTCGAGAAGGGGATCGACGGCTTCCGGATGGACGTCATCGACCTCGTCTCGAAGCCCGAGGGGCTGCTCGACGGCGATCCGAAGAGCGAGCCGGTCGGCGAGGAACACTTCGTCGCCGGCCCCCAACTGGAGGAGTATCTGGAGGAGATGGACGGGGAGGTCCTCTCGAACTACGACGCGATGACGGTCGGCGAGAGCGTCGGCGCGAACCCCGAATCCGCGCACCGGCTCGTCGGGGACGGCCCGCTCGACATGCTGATCCACTTCGAGCACATGAGCGTCGACGTCGGCGGGAGCAAGTGGGACCGGATCGACCTCGACCTCCCGGCGTTCAAATCGGTGTTCGACCGCTGGCAGACGGCGCTGTACCGCGAGGGCTGGAACTGTCTCTACCTGGAGAACCACGACCAGCCCCGCTCGGTCTCCCGCTTCGGCGACGACGCCGAGTACCGGGTCGAATCGGCGAAACTGCTCGGAACCCTCCTCTGTACGCTCCGGGGATCGCCCTTTATCTATCAGGGCCAGGAGATCGGGATGACCAACACGTCCTTTACGAGCGCTTCCGAGGTCCGGGACGTCTGGGCGGAGAACTTCCTCGCCGAGCACGAGTCCTTCGAGGAGGCCCGCCCGGCGCTCGAAGCCTGTAGCCGCGACAACGCCCGGACGCCGATGCAGTGGAACAGTGAAAAGAACGCCGGCTTTTCCGACGGCGAGCCGTGGATCGGGGTCGACGAGAGCTACACCGAGATCAACGTCGAGCGCGCTCGGAGCGATCCCGACTCGGTGTTGCACTACTACCGGGAGCTGATCGAAATCCGCTCGGGGAACGACGTGCTGGTCTACGGCGAGTACGAGGACCTGCTGCCCGAGCACGAGCGCCTGTGGGCGTACACCCGCACGCTCGACGACGACCGGGCGCTGGTGCTGTTGAACGTCTCGGCCGAGCGCGGGCGCTTCGAGGCCGGCGAAGGATACGAGGGGGCGACGCTCCTGCTCGGTAACTACCCCGATCCCGGTGTGCCCGGGAGCGCACTCCGGCCCTACGAGGCGCGGGTCTACGAGCTGTAAGGGTCAAAACGCTCAACCCGGCGTCGCGCGAACCACCGGCAACGAATGCTTACGAAGCGCATCATCCCCTGTATCGACGTCGACGTAAACGAGGAGGGCGAAGCAGCGGTCTACACCGGGGTCCACTTCGAGGACCTCGAGTACACCGGCGATCCCGTCGAGATGGCCAAAGCCTACAACGAGTCAGGTGCCGACGAGTTCGTCTTCCTCGACATCACCGCGAGCGCGGAGGGCCGCGAGACCATGCTCGACACCGTTTCGGCCGTCGCCGACGAGGTGTTCATTCCTCTTACTGTCGGCGGCGGGATCAGGGAGAAAGCGGACATCAAGGAGACGCTCAGAGCGGGGGCCGATAAGGTCTCGATCAACACCGGCGCGCTCGAACGCCCGGAACTGATCACCGAGGGCGCGCGCGCCTTTGGCAGCCAGTGTATCGTCATCAGCGTCGATTCGAAGCGCCGGTTCGACGAGAAGGGCGAACACTACGCCGAGATCGACGGCGAGTCGTGCTGGTTCGAATGTACGGTCAAGGGCGGGCGCGAGGGCACCGGAATCGACGTGATCGAGTGGGCCGCGGAGGCCGAATCCCGCGGCGCGGGCGAGCTGTTCGTCAACTCGATCGACACCGACGGCACGAAGGAGGGCTACGACGTCCCCGTGACGCGGGCGGTCTGCGAGAGCGTCTCGACGCCCGTAATCGCCTCTTCGGGCTGTGGCGGCCCCGAGGACGCCTACGAAGTGTTCGCGGAGGCCGACGCCGACGCCGCGCTCGCCGCCTCCATCTTTCACTTCGGCGAGTACTCGATCCGGGAGGTAAAGGAGTACCTCGACGAGCGCGACGTTCCCGTCAGACTGTAGGGACCCGTTTCCAGTGCTCTATTGAAAATGGAAGACAGCGGCAAGGTTACTCCGTAATAGGTTTGTGAAAATGAGGTCGAGAAGGCGATTATGGGCGTCGCGTTACTCGACCTCGTTGAGACCGCACTACGTGT
>JAWARX010000367.1:0-2798 GCA_038893155.1 Halalkalicoccus sp. | reverse complement strand
GGAAATACATCAATCCAGTCAATTCGGTGAAACGCCATTCGAAGATGCTACCCGCGAGCGTGGGCCCACACTCGAAGAACTCGTCCTCGACCTACTCGACAGCGAATTCGCGGGTGTGATCCGCTCACACAGCCGAGGTGAGGTGTATGGAGGACGCTGAGAGACCTCTCGCCGCCGACGGGGACGCAGAGTTCCACGCCGACCGCGTCGCCGAACTCACCGAAGAGGACTACGTCGCCGTCACCCAGGAGACGTTCGTCGGCGAGGCAATCGAGGCGTTTCGGGAATTCGAACCCGTCTCAGATGAGACGACGATCTACTACCTCTACGTCACGGATAACTTCGGACGGCTTGTCGGCGTGATGTCGCTTCGGGAGCTGCTCAACGCCCCCGAGGACGACGTCGTCGAGACGCACATGCACACCGACCTCGTCACGATCAACGCCGACGACGACCCAGAGTACGCCGTCGACAAGGTTGCCGACCACGACTTCCCCGCCTTGCCTGTCGTCGACGACAAGGGCGTCCTCATGGGAGTTCTCCGCACCGAGGACATGATCGGGGTCGTCGAGGAGGAGGCGACTGAGGACATCATGAAGAGCGCGGGGTTCACCTTCACCGACGTCGAGTCGGCGAGGAGCCAGTCGATCCTTGAGTCGTCGATCCCACGTATCCTCCGGCTCCGGATGCCGTGGCTCCTGCTCGCGCTCGCGGGCGGGCTGCTCGCGGGCGGTGTGATCGAACAGTTCGAGGACACACTGGAGGCGGTCGTCGCGCTGGCCTTCTTCGTCCCCGTGATCATGGACATGGGCGGCAACGTCGGCACGCAGGCCTCGACGATCTTCGTCCGCGGTCTCGCGCTCGGCCACATCGACGACCGGAACGCGATGCGTCACTTCGGTCGTGAGGGTCTCGTCGGGCTGCTCATCGGGCTGCTCATCGGGAGCGTCGGGGCGCTCGCCGCCTTCATCTGGCAGCGAAACGAGCCATTCGCGGTCGAACTCGCACTCGTCGTCTTCATCGCCCTCGTATCGGTCTGCGTGGTCGCGAGCGTCTTCGGTTACGTCATCCCGTGGACGATGCACAAGCTCGGCTTCGACCCCGCGGCGGCGTCGGACCCGCTGATCACCACCGTGAAGGACGTGAGCGCGTTGATCATCTACTTCGGCCTCGCAGCGGTGCTGCTCGCCGAACTGATCTAGTACGACCCGCACCCATTTCTTCGACGGTTCGCTCGGAGCTATGCGTCTACTCGCTCCTCGGGGAGGGACGTCTTCCTCATCGTCGTCTTCCGACTCCTCTTCATTTTCTTCTCGGTCGCTGTCCTCGTGGTCCCCTCTGCCAGCTGCCCATCTTAAGTCGGTAACTCCAGTAAAAGAATAGCATGATAACGCTCTTCCGTAGGAGATTGTTGATACAGTTCGGTTCGTCACTACCTGAGCCGAGATCGAGGTGTAGAGCGGTTCGTAACCCATAGCTCAATCCTTGGCACTCAGCGTAAAATCGCAAGACTACGCTCCATCAACAATGTGCTACACAAGAGCGGCATGATAATTATGCATCACCCGTCTCTCCCGGAACCTTCGCGAGTAGTTCGCTTAGTTCCTCAATGGTAAAAATTTCTCTCCTATCTTATCCCCTGTCCGGTAGGTCTTGGCTCATTCGTCGTCGCCAGCACCGTCGACGGGGCGGTCCTCGAACGGATCCGGCATGTCGTACTCGGCGATCGCCTCCTCAATCTCCTCCGGGGTCTGATCGGTCCCTTCCACCAGGAACTCGGTTACACGGCCCTCAAGGTCTTTGAGAGCGCTCTCGAAAGCCTCTATCTCGGCGTCGCTCATGGGCCCCTCCCGCCAGCCGGATCCTGATTCAGATCGTGCCATTGTTCAAACCTATCGAGGAATCGTGCGGCGTTCTCTCGGGTGTACGTGATACAGTAGCGGGGCGCGTGGGTTAAAGGTACGGGCGGGAAGTCGTCTTTCAACCGGACCTTCTCACCGTCCCGATACACGTCCATGTGAACCCCCTCCTCTGCAATGTCGTGACCCATCGGGTTCTCCGAGTCGTGGTCGAACCGGATCACCTGCCGCCACTCGTCACCGATCCCGCGCTCCAGCTGAACGACGAACCGTGTCGGCATTCCTCTCTCTTTTTCAATTTCTACGCGGAGGCGGGCGTGAGGGTACTCGACCCACTCGAAGTACCGAACGTCGTCGCTGCCTCGATCACTCGCCTCCGTCACGGGCTACTCCTCCCAGCCATCTATTGGCATCCCGGTGAACCACCATTTTACCCGAGTTACCACACCAGCACTGGCGCGGCGTTCCGCGAGAGAGCGCTCGCTTTGGACGTATCGGACGAGTTCGGTGTGTTCGTCCACACGGGCGTTCGTCGTGGCCAGCTGATTCCGAAGCTCGTCGCGCTCGTTTGCCACCGAATCGTACTCAATCCCCTTTCGAATCAAGTCACGAGTGATCGCCGACTTACTCTGATCCGACTCTTCCGCCCTCTCGGTGATTTCGTCGTGGGTATCGGAATCCACACGGGTTGTAACGGTTTTCATACGTAATAACACGAGATGTATCGGTTACCACACATCACGATACCTTGCCTATACAATACGACACACAAGTATCGATAATCAAATTTCGTCAGACGACTGGCGCACACCCTTTTCTATAGCATCATATAGTTTAGTCAGGCAAGTCGAACCGCTGGTGGCATAGTTACCTCTCTTCTCTCTTTTCGATTCTCGCTCATCTTGACGGAGGTCCGACAAACATCAAATTTCTAATAGC
>JAWARX010000366.1:0-2805 GCA_038893155.1 Halalkalicoccus sp. | reverse complement strand
TCACCAGTCCGGCGTGGTTGCGAAGCCCGTTTCGCACGAGGTGGTGGTGCACCGCACCGGTCGCGAGCAAACTCGGGATCGCTACCCGATCGGAACTCGTCGCCCGATCCGAGAGCACGAGGATCTCGCTGCCCGACTCGATCGCCTCGACGGCCTCCTCACGAACTGCCTCGACCACGCGTTCGAGGTCGTTTTCGGGATCGTACGTGACGTCGATGACGCTCGCCGAGAGTCCCTCCCGATCGAGCGCTTTGATCTCGGCGGTCTGGCGGTCCGAGAGGATCGGCGAGTCGACCACCAGCTGGCGGGCGTGTTCGGGCGACTCGTCGAGGAGGTTTCGCTGGTGGCCCAGCCGGCTCTCCATCGAGGTCACAAGCTCCTCGCGGATGTAATCGAGCGGCGGGTTCGTCACCTGCGCGAACAGCTGCTTGAAATAGGAGAACAGCGGGCGGTTGAAATCGGAGAGCACCGAGAGGGGCGTGTCGTCGCCCATCGACCCGACCGGGTCCTTGCCCTTTTTGGCCATCGGTTCGAGCAGGTTGTCGAGTTCGTCGTGGGTGTAGCCGAAGGCGGCCTGCAGGCTCCGCAGATCGCCGTCGAGGTCCGCGAGGGCGAGGTCGTCGGGTCGCGGCTGGTCGTCGGTCGAACCCTGGTTCGCCAGATCGTCGGCGAGTTCGCCGACGTCGAGACGGTTCCGTGCGACCCATTCCTCGTATCGGTCGTCGACGAGCCCGTCGAAGACCTCCTCGTCGGGGATCACCCGCCCCTCTTCGGGATCGGCGAGAAAGAGCTGGCCGGGCTGGAGGCGACCGCGCTCGCGGATCTCGCCCGGGTCGAGATCGACCGCACCGGCCTCGCTGGCCATGTACAGCGTGTTGTCGGCGGTGATGTCGTACCGGCAGGGCCGAAAGCCGTTCCGGTCGAGCACCGCCCCGACCCGGTCGCCGTCGGTCGCCGCGACCAGTGCGGGCCCGTCCCACGGTTCGATCAGGTTGGCGTGAAAGTCGTACCACGCCTTCCTGTCCTCCGGAAGGTCGTTCGCCTCGTCGCGCCACGCCTCGGGGATCAGCATGCGCAGTGCGTGGGGCAGGTCCCGGCCGCCCTGCAGGAGGAGTTCGAGGGCGTTGTCGACGCTCGCGGTGTCGCTCTGTCCCGGGTCGTCGATGATCGGCTTGATCGTCTCGGTGTCCAGGTCGGGGTGGTCGATGTCGGTCTCGCGGGCGCGCATCCAGTTGATGTTGCCCTGGATCGTGTTGATCTCGCCGTTGTGGACGATCCGCCTGTAGGGGTGTGCGAGGTGCCACGCGCCGAGCGTGTTCGTCGAAAAGCGCTCGTGTACCATCACGAACGTCGAGGCCACCCGCTCGTCGGTCAGGTCCGGGTAGTAGCCCGGCACCTGCTCGCCTTTCAGCAGGCCCTTGTAGACGATCGTCTTCCGGTCGAGCGAGCAGACGTAAAACCGGCTCCACTCCTCGCGGTCCGCTTCGGCGACGCGCTTTTCGACCGCCCGCCGACCGACGTACAGCGCCCGGTCGAACGCCTCGGTCGAGAGCCCGTCAGGCTCGACGAAACACTGCCATACGTCGGGCTCCGAATCGAGCGCCGTCTGCCCGATCTCGGTGTTGTCGGTCGGCACGTCGCGCCACGCGAACGCCTCGATGTCGTGTTCGGCGAGCGTCTCTTCGATCAGTGCCCGCAGCTCCTCGCGTGCCGTCTCGTCCTGCGGGAAAAAGAGCGAGCCGACGGCGTACGTCTCCGGAAGATCGCAGTCGAGGACGCCATCGAAGAACTCGTTGGGTCGCTGGAGCGCGATCCCCGCCCCGTCGCCGGTGTTTTCCTCCGCGCCGGTCGTCCCTCTGTGTTCGAGGTTTCTCAATAACTCGAGTCCCTCGCGTACGATCCCGTGATCCGTCCCCCCGTCCAGATCCATCACGACACCGACCCCGCAGTTCGATCGCTCGTCGGTCGGGTCCGCGAGCCCCCGCTGGGTAGTCCTCGCGCTAGCGCTGTTGGTCATACAGTACCACGAGTACCTCTCCCTTAAGAACGTACCCCTGAAGGACTAAGGGTCTGTTAATGCCATATTATGATCCTTATGTCACTCATGAACAACCGGGATGTATTAACATTCGTACGACGGTGCTTCGGGTGAGTAGCCGTTTCGGTCAGCCGTCTCCAGTATATCGGACGTTCGTCTGTTTCAATGCTCTGATCCTCGGCTACTCGTTCTGAATCGCATTCTGTAATAAATATGCCATTATCCTTCCGTCCGTGCGGGAGCGATACGGACAACTCCTATACTATCGGTCGTCGCTCGATACGTCTTGTCCGTTCTGAACGTGGATAACCGGTGGGCTATCCGTCCGATGCCGGTCCACACGTCGTGGCTCCCCTCAATCGTGGGTTGACTCGTCGGTCGATTCGCTTGACTGCTCGTCGTCCGTCTCTGATTCGGTATCGTCGGACTGACGTGCGTGGTACGCAAGAACGCAGCCAACGTAACACGTCCAAAGGGTCTCTGGATCGGGGTTCGAACTCGCGACACAGGTCATCAGACAACCGAGAAATTCGGGATCACCGTGGTTCGGTAACGGGCCAAACGGGGCTTTCACTGCTGTCCCGATTCACTACTCAGCGTTTCGTTCCACTGTTCGGCGTACGCCTCGGCCTCTTCGCGCGTGAGCTCCATCATCTCCCATGCCTCCTCGAACTCCCCGTTCTGCATGAGTTCGTACATGGCTTCGATGTCATCGGCCCGCTCGACGGTTGCCTTGATATCGGCAGCGACTTCTCGTTTCTGACGCT
>JAWARX010000365.1:0-2845 GCA_038893155.1 Halalkalicoccus sp. | reverse complement strand
TACCCCGGCAGACCTCTTTTACTCCCAGGACCCTGGCGCGCTCGGCGCGCTCGAAGAGGAGGGGGCCCTCCAGGCGCTCCCGAGCGACGTCGTCGACGCCGTCCCCGAGAGCTACCGCCACCCGGACGGGATGTGGACCGGCGTAAGCGGCCGGGTTCGCTCGGTCCTGTTCAACGCCGAGCGCCTGGCCGCGGAAACCGAGTTCGACAGCGGGGACGACCTGCCGACCGACATCCAGGAGTACGCGACCGACGAGCGGCTTCAGGGGATCATCTCGACGCGACCCAACTCCGGTTCGTTCCGGGGTTTCATCCAGGCGATGGTCGAACTCGAGGACGAGGAGACGACCCGCGAGTGGGTTCGGGGGATGATCGACAACCAGGACGTGCAGCTCTTCGAGGGGGGCTCCGACCAGGCCGAGGCCGTCAACCGCGGCGGTGACGACGACCCGATCGTCGCGCTCGGCAACAGCTACTACGCCGCACGCATCCTCAACGAGGATCCCGACGCACCGATCGACGTGACGTTCACCGAGAACGACGCCGGCTGTCTGTTCAGTGTCGCCGGCGTCGGCGTCTTGAACGACGTCGAGAATCCCGAACTCGTCGCCGAGTTCGTCCGCCACCTCATCGCGGCGGAGGGACAGGAGTTCATGATGGACGCGAACGGCGAGTACCCGGTCGTCGAAGGCGTCGACTACGTCGGCGAGCTGCCCAACCTGGAGGAGATCAACCCGCCGGAGTTCGACCTCAGTGACTTCGACACCGAGCTGCAGGAGGCTCAGGACCTCCTCAACGAGGAAGGAATGACGGTATAGCGGGCACGGCACCGATTAGGGCCGCGTTCACCGGCCCGGAGACGAGTCAGGGGATTCAAGCCGCCCGGGGACGGACCGGTCGGGTACGGGCGTCGGTTCGGAAACCGGTCTAAGAGACACGATGAAACCGATCACGAACGACGACGGTGAGACACGCCGGTCCGGGCTGGTGTCGGAACGAGTGAGAAGCGCCGACTGGCGGATGATCGCACTGGTGGTGCTGAGCGCCACCGTCGCGGTCCTCGTTGCGTCACCGATGTTCTGGCTCGTGCGGGAAGCAACGACCGTCGAACCCGGGCGGGCGTACGCCCTCATCGTCTCCTCGCGGACCGCGCTGATCACGGCGAACAGCCTCGCCCTGATGGTCGCCGTCACCGTGTTCTCCATCCTGCTCGGCGTACCTCTTGCCGTGTTGACGACCCGGACGGACCTCCCGTATCCGCGCATCTGGACGGTCGTCGCCGCGCTCCCGCTCGTGATCCCGAGCTACATCGGCGCGATCGCGTTCGTCTCCATGTTCGGTTCGGGCGGGGAGATCGATTCGCTTCTCGGGATGACGATCCCGCGCGTCGATGGGCTCTCCGGTGCGATCTTCATCATCACGCTGTACACCTACCCGTACGTCTTTCTGACGACGCGGGCCGCGTTGCTGTCGATGGACAGCTCGCTGATCGAGGCGGCCCGGACGCTCGATGCGGGCCGCCTCGATGCGTTCCGCCGCGTGACGCTCCCGCAGATCAGACCGGGAATCGCCGCTGGCGCACTGCTCGCTGCCCTCTATGCGGTCTCCGATTTCGGCACGCCGGCGTTCATGCAAGCGAACGTCTTTACGAGCACGATATACTGGGAGTTCAGTGGCTTTGCCGTCGAGTACGCCGCGTTGCTGGCCCTCCAGCTGATCGCGATCGTCGCTGTCGTCCTCGTCATCGAGGCGGGGATCGGGCGCGACGAGGACGCGAGCGGTGCCACGAAAGGGGGAAACCCCGTCCGACTGGGCCACTGGCGGTGGCCCGCGATGGGCGTCGTCTCGGCGCTCGGGATCCTCACCCTCGTCGTCCCGGTTGCGGTCTTTGCCAGCTGGCTCGTCCGCAGCGTCGGTGATCCCATCCCTTCACTCGAGTTCCAGTGGACATTCGCGTTCAACTCGGTGTACCTCGCCGTGCTCGCTGCGGTAGCTGCGTGTGCGTTCGCGCTGCCGGTCGCGTACTACTCCGGGCGAGTCAACTCGCTTCTCTCGCGGGTTCTCGAACGGGTGACCTACGTCGGCTTCGCCGTCCCCGGTATCGTCATCGGGCTCGCGCTCGTTTTCCTCGGCACTCGAACGCTGCCCTCGCTGTACAGACAGGGCGTGTGGCTGCTCGTGTTCGCATACGTGGTCCGATTCCTGCCGCAGGCGGTCGGCACCGTTCGCTCCTCGGTCCTCCAGATCGACGACGCAACCATCGAGGCGGCCCGGACGCTCGACGCCGGTCCGATCGAGACGTTCCGTCGGGTCACCCTCCCGCTGATCATGCCGGGCGTAATCGCCGGGGGCGTGCTCGTCTTTCTGACCACGATGAAGGAGCTGCCGATGACGCTGATGCTCCAACCGATCGGGATGGAGACGCTCGTCATGGTCATCTGGAACGCTCAGGCCGCCCTCGCGTATCGGTACGCCGCTATCCCGGCGTTCATCCTGGTCCTCGTTTCGGGCCTGACGATGATCGTCCTGCTCCGTCAGGAAGGCTCCGGCATCAGCTGAACCCGCTTGCGGGGGCCGATCGGCTCGGCCCCCACGGTTTAGGAAAGCCTAACTTCTTCGGCGCCGAACGCCCCACGAGTCGATGGGGATTTCGAATCGATCCGCGGGTGCGTCGAACGGGGACGCGATCGTCCCGCAACGACAGGAGGCTCACGATGTCCGTTAAGAACGACTACACAGAACCTCGATCGAGGGGGACGGCGAAACGATCCGGAGCCGACGAGCCCGACGCGGCTACCGTCCTCGAACTCGACGGCGTCACGAAACACTTCGGGACCGAGTGTGCC
>JAWARX010000364.1:0-5552 GCA_038893155.1 Halalkalicoccus sp. | reverse complement strand
TTGGGCGGACTCGCTCGAGACCGCGATCGACATGGAGCCGCCGACCCACCTCGAGGAAGGGATCTCGCTGCCCGACGACAGGGAGTACGTCTTCGTCTTCGAGAGCGAGCTTCGAAGCGTCACCGAGGGCGTCGAGTTCGAGATCTACACGCTCCCCGAGTGGGACCCGCTCGCGGCGGTGCTCGACGAACGAAGCACCGACGAGGCGATTCCCTTAGAGAAGCTCGCGACGTTCAACGACATGACGCGGGAGGGCGCCTCGCAGGCCGCCGAGTACATCACCTCGATGACGGGCATCGAGACGACCGTCGACATCAGTCAGTGTAGCTTCGTCCCGATCGAGCAGGTACCCGCACACGTGGGCGAAACCGAGTCCATCGGCGTCGTCCTCGAGTATCGGGGTCGGCCGAGTGGGTATCTCGGAATCCTCTTCGACGAGTCGTCCGCCCGGACGATCGCCGACGCGCTGGTCCCGGTCGAAAGCGACCCCGAGTGGGACGAGATGGACCGCAGCGCGATCAAGGAGCTGGGCAACATCATGACCAGCGGATTCATCGACGGCTGGGCGAACGTCCTCGAAACCTCGATCGAGCACTCGCCCCCGGAGTTCGTCCACGACATGGGCTGTTCGATCGTTAGTCCGATCGCCGCCCAGCTCGGTACCAGCCAGCAACACGCCTTCGTCATCGATTCGACCGTTCGAACGGATGATGGCGCGGTGAGCTGCTCGCTGTATGCGCTCCCGAACGAGCGCGAGCTCATGGCTGCACTGGACGACCTGCTCGTCGAGCGCGCACCACGAACGGGAGCCGATCCGGACTCGGTGTTCTGAGTGTGAGCCGGCTCGAACCGCACGCTCACTCTCCGTCCGGTCTCTGTGGGGGCCCCCGATCACAGGCCCGCAAACGGGTCGGCGTCGCCGAGTACGCCGTCGACACCGACCGTTCGCTCTCGACGAGCGGACTCGGCTCGTGTGTCGCGGTCGCGGTCTACGAACCCGGCGGGATCGGCGGACTGCTCCACGCCATGTTGCCGCGGGCCGAGGACGTTCCCGGTGGCCACGACGCGAAATGCGTCGATACGGGTATCGCCGCCCTCTACGAGGACCTGCGTGCGGGCGGTGCGAATACCGAACGGCTGGCCGCAAAGCTCGCGGGCGGAAGCGCGATGCTCGACCTCACCGGGCCGGCGATCGGCGACAGGAACGTCGCCGTCGCCCGCGAGACTCTGGCGGAGTGCGACATACCGGTGCTCGCGACCGACGTGGGCGGGAAACGTGGGCGTTCGGTGTGTCTCTCGGTTCCGGACGGCGACCTCCGGGTTCGCTGTGGCGACACCACGACCGTCCTCTGAGTCGAGCGTCCTTCTCAGCGCTGATACTCTGACCCAAACATTAAAACTATCATACATATAATTACGTATATGATGATGGAACCGCTGCCCACCGAACGCGGCTTTCACCCGGGGCGATCGACGTGAGTTTGTTCGACCGCCTGCGCGACGAATCGGACGATCCAGACGACGAACAGCCGGCAGCCGACGGCGGCAGCGCCGCCGACGATCCGTTGGGCGAGATGGACGACGACTTCGGCGACGTGGGCGAGGAGTTCGCAGACGAGGGAATGGACGACTTCTCGATGATGGACGAGGGCGATACCGACGAGTACGCGGTCGACGAACTCGAACGCCGGGTCGACGACATGGAAGTCGAACTCGCGAGCGTCTCCTCGACGGTCAACACCATCAGAAGCGAGAACGAGGAGATCAGCGATACGGTCGGCGAGGTCGAAGAGAACGTCCGCAAGCTGCTCAACGTCTACGAGATGGTGACTCGCGGGATCAACCCCTTCACCGACGACGTCGACGCCGGCGGGGGCGGTGCGGACGCGGGTTCCCTCGGGCTGTTCGACGACGAGAACGAAGCCGACGGCGAGGACGCGGACCTCGACGACGAGGTCGCGGGGGCCGACGCCGACAGCTTCTTCGACGACGACATCGACGAGGATGCAGAGGATCTCGACGGCTCCATGGACGACGGGACCGAGTCGACGGACGAGGGCGACTCGTCCGGCGGGACCGGCTTCGAGGACCTCAAAGCCGAGTACGACTCCGGCGAGGCCGACTGGGACGACGGCGATGAGGCGGCCGCAGAGTCGCCCGACTCCGAACCCGAGCCCGAACCGGAGCCGGAGCCGGAGCCGGAGACAGAACCCACGACTACGACCGGACCGGACCCCGAGGCGACCGAGACGACGGCCATCGCGACCACGAACGACTCCAGTGGCGTCGATCCGGAGCTCCAGTACGCAGAGGAGACGCTGAGCGACGCCCCCGCCGCAGAGAAACCCTATCTCAGGGGATCGCTCGACGGCTACGTCGCTGACCTCCTCGTCCTCGAATGGCTCGAGTATCTCGTCGAGGCAGGCGGTCAGGCGGCGACCGAGGACGCGATCGAGTACTACGAGTCGATCGGCTGGGTCGACGACGAGGCCGGCGAGCAGCTCGCCGCGTTCATGGACGGGTTCGAGACCGAGGACGGCGAGGAGGAGCTCCTGACCATCTCGCATCACACACAGAGTCTCAGATACATCTGTCAGCTCTCGAACAGCGCCGCAGCGCCCGTCGTACTCGACGGCTGGCAGAACGGGCCACGACGGATCCGACGATGAGCGCGAACACCAACCTCCTCTCGCTGGGCATGGAGGACCACGACCGGCTCAACAAGGAGCTCGGCGGCGGTCTTCCTCGTGGGAGCATCGTTCTCATGGAGGGCGATTACGGCGCGGGAAAGAGCGCGCTCTCACAGCGCTTTAGCTACGGTTTTTGCGAGGACGACCGGGCGGTGACGATGCTCTCGACCGAACTCACGATCGGCGGGTTCGTCGACCAGATGCACTCGCTTTCCTACGACATGGTCTCGCACCTTCTCGACGAGCGGATGCTGTTTTTGCACGCCGACTTCGACACCGGCCACACCTTTTCGAGTCGGGACTCGAACACCGAGCGCCGCGAGCTGCTGACCCGGCTGATGGAGGCGAAAACCATGTGGCAGACCGACGTGATCGTCATCGATACGTTCGACGCGATCCTCCGGAACGACCCGACGTTCGAGGCGCTCGTCAGGCAGAACGACGAGCGCCAGGCCGCCCTGGAAATCATCTCGTTTTTCAGGGATCTGACCTCGAACGGGAAGACGATCGTGCTGACGGTCGATCCCTCGACGGTCGACGAGGAGGCGATCGGCCCGTTCCGGTCGATCGCCGACGTGTTCTTCCAGCTCCAGATGGTCGAGGTCGGCAACGACGTCCGTCGGCAGATCTCCGTCAAACGCTTCGCGGGGATGGGCGAGCAGGTCGGGGACACGATCGGGTACTCCGTGCGTTCGGGCACAGGCATCGTAATCGAGAGCCGCAGCGTCGCCTGATATGACCGAACAGGGAACCGTCAGACCGTCCGAGGCGATTCGCGAACTCGTCGTCGACCACCCGCATCTGCGCGATCATCTGATGAAGATGAAACAGATAACCGGGGAGTTTCCCACGCTCATCGAGGAGGCCGACGGCGAGTACGAGACGAACTACCCGAACGTGCTCTACCCGGTCGGTGGCCCGATCTACTGTCACATCTACGGCGACGTCGGACACGATACGACCTACCACATCGTCGAGCCGACCCTCTCGGAGGAAGAAGAAGACCTCTACGAGGACGTCAAAAGCGAGCTGCTCCGAAAGAGCGTCGACCACGCCGCCCCGGAGACCGAAGTCGAGTACGGCGACCGGATCGAGGAGTTACTCGCGGAGACGACCCACACCGGCGACGAACCTGACGACTGGAAGAACGCCCTCACACAGACGTTCTCCGTGGGACGCTATCAGGTCTCGCCCGAAACGTACGAGAACCTCCGCTACCGACTCAACCGGGACATCGTCGGACTCGGTCCGCTGGAGGCAGTTATGCGCGATCCGGCGAACGAGGACGTTCACGTCATCGGCCCCCACGAGTGTTACGTCGATCACGGCGTCTTCGGCATGCTGAAGACGACGCTGGATTTCGGGACGCACGATCGGTTCCAGCAGTGGATTCGCAACCTCGGCGAGCGGATCGGGGACCCGGTGAGCGACGCCGATCCGATCGTCGACTCGACGCTGCCCGACGGCTCGCGGCTCAACCTGATCTACTCGGACGACGTGAGTATCAAGGGCCCGAGCCTCACGATCCGACAGGGACAGGAGATCCCGCTGTCGGTCGCCCAGATCACGAACTGGGGGACGCTCTCCCCCCAGCTCGCCGCGTATCTGTGGCTCTGTCTCGAGAACGAACAGACGGTCTTCGTCGTCGGCGAGACAGCGAGCGGGAAGACGACGACGCTGAACTCGATCATGTCGTTCATCCCGCGGGATTCGAAGATCTACACCGCCGAAGACACCGCCGAGGTCCTGCCGCCCCACGACACGTGGCAACAGCTCCTGACCCGCGAGGGCGGCGGCGGGGACAGCCAGGACGTCGACATGTTCGATCTCGTCGCCGCGGCGCTCTGATCGCGCCCCGACTACATCATCGTCGGTGAGGTCCGCGGCGAAGAAGGGCGGATGGCGTTTCAGGCCGCCCAGACCGGCCACCCGGTGATGCTCACCTTCCACGCCAGCGACATCGTCTCGATGATCCAGCGCTTTACCGGCGAACCGATCAACGTTCCCGAGACGTTCATGGACGTTGCCGACGTGGCCCTGTTCCAGAACCGCGTCAAGCAGGGGGATGACGTCCTCAGACGCGTGACGAGCGTCCAAGAGATCGAGGGGTACTCGAAGGAGATGGACGGCGTCGTCACCCGGCAGGTGTTCTACTGGGACCCCGTCGAAGACGAGATCGTCTTCCAGGGGATGAACAACTCCTACGTCTTAGAGGAGCAGATCGCCACCTTACTGGGATACGCCGACACCCGCGAGATCTACACTGACCTCGAGTTCCGTGCGGAGATCCTCGAACGGATGATCCAGGAGGGTGTGCTGGGGTATCACGACGTGAACGAGGCGATCTCGACGTTTCAGCGCGACGGAATCGAGGGACTACCGTTCGACATCCACCGCTCGAAGAGGCGATAATGGCGACGGACACGGGCGACTGGCAGGAGGGGATCGTCGACTCGCTCACCTCGGTGGGGAACGACGTCGCCCGGTCGTATCGCTACATGTCGATGCCGATCGAGCGCTACGCGCTGTTCGTCCTGTTGCCCGCCGGAATAACCTTTCTCCTCTCCATCGTCGCCGCCCTGTTCTTGCCGCACCCGCTTTTCGTGCGTCTGCCGATCCCGTTTCTCGGCTTGCTCGCGCTCGGGACCGCGCTCGTCTACCCGAAGCTGCTCGCCAGCCGTCGGCGCATCGAGATCGAAAATCAGTTTCACCTCGTCATCACCCACATGACGGTGCTTTCCACCACGAACATCGACCGAATGGAGGTCTTTCGCATCCTCTCGCGCGAGGAGGAGTACGGCGAGCTCGCCCGCGAGATGGGGCGGATCGTCCAGATCGTCGATACGTGGAATCAGAGGCTCG
>JAWARX010000363.1:0-2853 GCA_038893155.1 Halalkalicoccus sp. | reverse complement strand
TCCTCCTCGCGGAGCCACTCGACCCTCCGGGGAACCGTCCTGGGACCGAGCACCGCGCCCGGCCGGTCGGGGTCGTCGATGAAGTCCGTCTCCATCAGGAACGGTTTGCCCGATTCTGCCGCGCGCCGCAGTTCGTCTTTTTGGCTGATGACGCTCGGGGTCGGCCCCACGAGACGGCCGCCCGCGTAGTGTTTGACCACGCGGTGAGCGGGGAGGCCGCGCTCTTCGGCCCACTCTGCGATCTCCGTCAGATCCTCGCTTCCCTCGGTGTGGAGTTGAACGGCACAGTCGTTCTCGGCCCCGAGCGCCAGCGCGTGTTTCAACACCGCGTTCGAGGCGTCCCACACCGCATCGCTCACCTCGTAGTGTGGCCGGCCGGACTTCAGCGCGAGCGCTCTGTCCGGGAGGTACTCGCTCGCGAGATCCAGCCCCGCGCGCATGATCTCGCGGGCCTCTTCGGGGGAGCGACCCGCCTCGATCAGCTGCGAGATCAGCCCCGGATGAACGCCCAGAATAGGCCACGCGCGCCCGTCGAGGACGTCGTTTGCCCCGGCGACGATCCCGAGCGTCGTCTCGAAGACGTGTCGAAAGTCCGCGCCCGACGCGGGGAGCTCTCCGAGGTGCCACGAGGGCTTGTTGACGACGAGCAGGTGGGTGCCGCCCGCCCGCGAGAAGTCCGTCACGGCCTCGATCCCCCGACCGTGATCGGGGTCGAGATGCATGTGGTTGTCGAGGATCGGCTCCATACGAACGCTGGTTTCGCGCGCGAAAAAGCGGTTGCGTCTTCGCGCGGCTATCGGTCGCCGCCGAGCAGGATGGACTCCTGTGCGGCGTTTCGCAGCGCGTCAGAGCGACCGTAGGTGCCGGGTGCGACCGCGACCGTGTGGATCCCGCGCTTTGCGGCCTTCTCGAGGACGGGCTTGAAATCGGTGTCCCGCGAGACGACCATCAGGGTGTCGATCGCGTCGGTGTAGACGAGTTCGGTCGCGTCGATGGCGAGCTTTACGTCGACGTCCCCGCTCGTGACGATCACCTCGAACCCGCGGGCCTCGGCGGCCTGGATGAGCCCGGGAGTCGCGTGTTCGTCGAGGTAGAGTCGGGGGGCGACGAGCGTCCCCGAGTCGACGCCGACCGCCCGCACGTCGTCGAGATCCACGTCGAACTCCTCGCGAAGGACGTTCGGCCCGTCGACCAGCAGTCCGACGCGCCGCGTCCCTTCCTCCCGGCGGAACCGGCCGATCAGCTCGCGGAAATCCCGTACCATGCTCGGACCACCGTCGAGGCGGATCAAAACCGTATCGAAGTTTCGAGCCGGATTATGATAGTGAATACATCATTAAGTGTAGGAATAAGAAATTATATGTAGGAACAAACTCACTGTACGGTGTCCATGTCGGATCATCGCACGAGACGGCTCGAACGCAGATCGTTTCTCGGGAGCCTCGCGGCCGCCATCGGGGCGGCGTCGCTCGGGGGCGTCGCGCACGCGACGCCGGGACGGGAGCCCGGACCCAGGGAGGACGAAGTGCTCGTCGGCGTGGCCGCGAGCGCCGACGACCTCGAAGGCACCGTCGAACAGCACGTCCCGGGCAACGCCCGGGTCGTCCACTCGAACGAATCGTTGAGATACGTCGCGGTGAAGTTCCCCGCGCAGGCCCCCGAACACGCCCGCGAGAACTTCATCGAGGCGATCACGAAACGCGAGCACGTCCGGTACGCCGAACCGAACGTCACCTACGAGGCGCTCGCGACGAACGATCCGCTCTGGAGCGAGCAGTACGCCCCGGAGATGGTGGGCTGTCCCGAGGCCTGGTCGAGTACGTTCGGCGACCCCTCGATCACGATCTCGATCGTCGACCAGGGGATCCAGTACGACCACCCGAACCTCGAGGCGGGCTACGAGGACGGCTACGACTTCGTCGACGACGACGGCGATCCGTACCCCGTCTCCGAGGGTGAGAACCACGGCACGCACGTCGGCGGGATCGCCGGCGGACGGACGGACAACGGCACGGGCCACGCCGGGATCAGCGACTGCTCGCTGCTGTCGGCCCGCGCGCTCGGCGAGGGTGGCGGCGGTTCCCTGTCCGATATCGCCGACGCGATCACGTGGTCGACCGACCAGGGCGCCGAGGTGATCAACCTCTCGTTGGGCGGGGGCGGGTACACGGAGACGCTGAAAAACGCCGTCTCGTACGCGCTCTCTAACGGCTCGCTGCCTGTGGCCGCCGCGGGCAACGACGGGCGGAACTCGGTGTCGTACCCGGCGGCCTACGAGGAGTGTCTCGCGGTCAGCGCGCTCGATCCCGACGGGAGCCTGGCGTGGTACTCGAACACGGGCGAGGAGATCGAACTCGCCGCGCCCGGAAGCGACGTGCTCTCGACGGTCAACTTCGACGACTACGACGAGTTCTCGGGCACCTCGATGGCCGCGCCGGTCGTCTCGGGCGTGGCCGGGCTCGCGCTTTCGACCTGGGACCTCTCGGTCAGCGATCTGCGCCTCCATCTGCAGGCGACCGCCGAAGATATCGGCCTTTCGGACCAGGAACAGGGCTACGGGCGGGTCGACGCCGCCGCGGCAGTCGCGACCGATCCCGACGGTGGCGACGGCAACGACGGCGGGGACGACGATGACGACGATCCGACCTGCGGCTCCCGGACCGAGACCGCGACGGTCACCGACTCGCTGTCGGGCTACTGGGACGCCGACTGCTGGCGCTACCCGTGGGAGACCGACCCGTGTCAGGTCGTCGTCGAACTCGTCGGCCCCTCCGACGCCACCTTCGATCTGTACGTCAACGAGGGCGGGGGCTGTCCCACCACGAGCGACTACGACTACCGCTCCTATACGAT
>JAWARX010000362.1:0-2862 GCA_038893155.1 Halalkalicoccus sp. | reverse complement strand
CACCCGGACGAACGGGAAGCCTATGTGGCCGACTATCTGGCGGCGGTTGTCGAGCAGCGGGCTTGGTCCAACCAAAACCGCCTCCGACGCCATGACGGCGAGTGGCGCTGGTTTGACAACCACGCCCAACCGCTCTTCGATGCCGACGGTGCCTACCAGGGTCATGTCGGGGTAACGATGGACATCACCGAGCAGAAGGAACGCGAAGAGAGGTTGCGCGAGAGCGAAGCACGCCTCAAGCGACTCAACGACGCGAGCCGAGAGGTCATCGACGCGACGACACAAGAGATCACCGACCGAATCCCGACGCTTGTTCGAACCGTCCTCGGCGTCGAACACGCCGTGTTCTGGAAATACGACGAGGCCGTCGGCGAACTCACCCGGTGTGGAAGTGCTCCCGAGGCCGAGATCGATCCTGAGATTAGGCCGCTCCCAGATGGAATCGACGAACAGGCCTGGCAGACGTTCCTCGACGACGGGATACAGATCGAATCCTCGGTGTCGACACCCACCGACGGGTCGGGGTCGACCACCGGATTCGGAGCCACGCGTTCGTCTCGCTCGGCAGATACGGGGTCATCTACGCGGGTACGACCGACGCCGAGTGGTTCGACACTCAGATGACTGACCTCGCGAAGACGCTCTGTTCGACGCTCGAAGCGGCGTTGGACCGGGCGACGGGTGAACGAGAACTGGCCCGACAGAACGACGAGCTCGCGCGTCTCGACCGCCTCAACGGCCTCATCCGCGACGTCATCGAAACGCTCGTGAGCGGCGAGAGCCGCGCGGAGATCGACCGCTCGGTCTGTGAGGGCCTCACGGCGTCCGACCGGTATCGCTTCGCGTGGATCGGGGAGCACGACCCGACGACCGGAACGATCACGCCGCGAGAGTGGGCCGGTGTCGACAGTCGCTTCGTCGACGACCTCGCGATCCCGGTCGACGAGACGATGGCTGATCGGAGCCCCGCCGTCGCCGCGCTGCGTCGCGGAGAGACACAGGTCGCCGGGGATATCGCCACCGAAACCGGTTTCGCCCCGTTACGGCAGGAGACGCTCGAACGTGGTGCCCGTTCGTGGACCTGCGTGCCGCTCGCCTTCGAAGAGTCCAACTACGGTGTCCTGTCGATCTACGCCGATCAGCCACAGCCCGACGCCCGCGACCTCGCCGTACTCTCGGAGCTCGGCGAGACGGTCGCATACGCCCTCTCAGCTCTCGAAACGAGGGAGACGCTCCGGACCGACCGCGTCGTCGAACTCACCCTCCAGCTCGAACACCCGACGACGCCGCTGTGTCGACTCGCACGGGAAACCGGGTGCGAGTTCGGGTTCGAAGGGCTCGTCCAGCAGCCGGGGAACGAGTCGGACGTCTACTTCACCGCGACCGGTATCTCGCCAGAAAGTCTCGTGAGCCCCGGTGAGCAGTCCGTCGCCATCACGGAGCTGGTCTGCATCTCCGAGCACGAAGAGTACGCGCTCTTCA
The DNA here is from genome assembly GCA_038893155.1 of Halalkalicoccus sp. Taxonomy (GTDB): domain Archaea; phylum Halobacteriota; class Halobacteria; order Halobacteriales; family Halalkalicoccaceae; genus Halalkalicoccus. Next base: position 1,380 of record JAWARX010000362.1, on the reverse strand, counting down.
GAGCGCGAGTATCCGAACCGACGCTCGCGTCGCGGTTCGTCGAACAGGATGCGGTCATACGTCGATTGCGTATCGACGCGGAGAGCGCGACCGCGGTGGTCGACCTCCCGCACACGGCCGACGTCCGTGGGTTCGTCGACGCCATGCGAGAGACGGTTCCCGAGGTGGAGCTGCTCACCCGCAAAACGCGTAGCCGGTCGCTTAAAACACGACGGACGTTCCGGTCGATCTGTGACGAGCGGTTGACCGTCAGGCAGCAGGCCGCCCTCCAGACGGCGTACTTGAGCGGGTTTTTCGAATCGCCGCGAGTGCGAACCGGCCAGCAGGTCGCCGCCTCGCTGGGTGTCTCGCAGCCGACGTTCACGAATCACCTTCGCGCTGCCGAACGGGCGATCTTCGAGGTGCTGTTCGAGGAGGCCGATCCCCCGATCCGGGCGACCGCTTCCGAGGGAGCAGACTAGATACTGAGTGGAGGAATCTCTCTTTTGTTCAAGGGATAGTGTCAACTGGCATGTGGAATACCACCGTAGATTATTCGTACGGTTGTGAGCGTCGGGGGAGGTAGTGCTACTCCCTTGCTCACGATCGGTGGAGCAGGAGAGGGGGGTTTGCAGGTGCCTCTGACAACTCCCATAATGCCTGCTCTCGGGTATCATACCCGTTTCTTGGGTGCGATCATCGATCGAATAAGAGCAATCGTTATGCACCATGATAGCACACACTATATAAACACATTCACTACGGTTTTCTTCCCCTCCCCTGTCCCCCAGTCCTGCGGTCTGTTCGTGGCTTCCGGCACCCACTCTCTGGAGAACGAGAACCGTCACCGAGGCAGTCCACGATACGATACGATACGATACGATACAGACCATCGTGCCTGTTCAGGCGGTGATCGCGGGATGCGAAGCGACAAGAGTCCTGAAGAGATGGATGGCTGTCGACTCTCGAACCAATTGACTGCTATGCCATCTCGCGTCCAGAGCTGAAGCTGGTCAAGTCCTCGATTCGCTGTTCGAGTGCTTCGATCTCCCGCTGAAGCTCCTCAGCGTCTTCACTCTCGGTCGCTGCGAGGCGATCTTTGAGCCCTTGGAGGCGGGTCTCTTTGACGTCCTCGTCGACCTCTGCCTTTCGGACGTACTCACGCTGGTCGATTTCGTAGACGTCCGACTCGGCAAGTTCGGTCACCTCGAGTGCTTCATCGACTTTCTCCCGATCGACACCGAGCACGCGCTCGCGATTGATCCCCGCGTTTTCCAGAGCGGCGAGGACTTCGTCATCGTCTTTGAGCGTTCGGCGACGCCGAGCCGTTCGCTGAACCGACCCATACTGTCCGTGGACGGGTCGATCATGGTGCAGCCGGTCGAGGAGAACGTCGGTGAT
>JAWARX010000361.1:0-2875 GCA_038893155.1 Halalkalicoccus sp. | reverse complement strand
CTTTACCGACCGCGGACGCGAGGTTCCGCCGGGCTGTGAGGAGATCACCGACGAGGAACGAGAGCGCAGGGCCGAAGCGAGCCGCGAGGAGATGCGCGAGTGGTTCGCCGAGCCCTACGGGGAAGCGCCGACGCCCCACCCGAGCCTCAGAGACGAGTAGTGCGGCCGCTGTCGTCCGAGAGCTATCGGAGCGGTGGTTCTAAGTTCTGATATGTATTTAGTCTACTAATGACAGAAATGCGGCGGACGGCGACCGGACCAGCAGCGCTCGACGAGAGCGGCGGAAAGCTCCGGGCGCTCGCGGTCGCCGTCGGGCTCACCCTGCTTGCGGTCCTCTTTTCGACCGTCGTCGGCGTCCTCTTTGCCGTTTTGCTGTTCGCGGTCGGCGTCGGCTTCGAGAGCACGACCGCGTTCGTCGTCCTCCTGCTCGGGGGACAGATCGGGATCTTCGGCGCGGGGTATCTGTACGTTCGGCGGTACGGTCTCGGCGTTCGCATCGTCCGACCCGGTCGAAAGGACCTCGCGTACGCCGTCGGGGGCATCGTCGCTGCGCTCGCCTTCGCGACCGTCGCGGGTGCCGTCCTGGAGTGGCTGGGCTTTACGCCCGGCTCCGTGCTCGAGGAGTTCGTCGCGGCGGATCCGCTGGTCCTCGTCTGGTTAGCGCTGCTGTCGATCGTCGTGGTGGCCCCGGCCGAGGAGTACCTGTTTCGGGGCGTCGTTCAGGGCCGACTGCGGGGCGCGTTCGGACCGGCCGGCGCGATCCTCGTCGCGAGCCTGCTGTTCGGGTCGATCCACTTCGGAAACTGGATCGGTTCGCTCGGCACGCTCGTCGGGTGGGCGCTGCTCATCGCCGGCGTCGGCGTGATCATGGGCGTTCTCTACGAGCGGACGGACAACCTCGCCGTCCCCATCATCGCCCACGCGGTGTACAACGTGGCGCTCTTTGCCGCCGGCTACCTTCTGCTGTGATCGACTAGCACTGGAGGTCTTCGAACGACACTAAAAATCGGTAGAGAGTTCGCTCAGGCGAACAGCGCGCGGACCTGATTGAAGAACAGCTGGATGGAAGAGGTTCCACCGTCGCCGTACTCGTATCGGAACACGACACTTCCTTCCGGCCCGACGATCAGTACCTCGTCACCGTCCTGTCGCCACACGGCTCTGCCGCTGCCCATGAATATCTCGTCGTCGGTCGGACTGCCGGAGCCGCTCGTGACCCGTACCTGATCGCCCGGTCCGAGGGTAAACCCGCTGGGGAACTCCGCTTCGATCCCAGTACCGCCTTCTTCTCTGTCCGTCACGACGTGGCCACTGAGGTCTATCTCAGAGCTACTTGTATTCTCGAAGAGAATGAACTCGTTGTCCGTGTCGTGGCCGACATCGGTCTGTCTACCGACGACCTCCAACGCGTCCTGAAGATCCACATCTCCGGCGGAGTCCACTTCTTCATCGTCCTCATCGTCCTCTTCTTCAGTTTCCTCCTCCTCTGACTCCTCTTCAGTTTCCTGCTCTTCGTCCTCGGGTTCTTCTTCCTCGACGGACGCTTCGACCGGCTCCTCGGCCGCGTCGTCGGCCTCGATCTGGCCGCGGATTTCGCCCCCCGGGTTCTGCTCGGAGTGGATGTTCACGTAGGTCTCGCCGTCGGCCATCGCCTCGGCGAGCGCCTCTACCGACTCCCCCTCGAACGGGCCCACGAGGTCCTCCTCCGTGAGGGTACCCTCCGCGAGGACGAACTCGCGGTTGAGCCCCTCCATCGTCTCGGGTTCCTGACTTTCGGGGTAGAGCCAGGCTACGACGGGGCCGTTCTCGTCCTCGCTTCCGAGGTGGACGTGACCCTGGTTCACGTTCCGGATACAGTCGATATAGACCTCGAAATGGACCGCCGAGCCGTCCTCGCTGACCTCGAACGTGGCCTGGCCGCTCGCGTTGGTGTCGACCGGCGGGACCTCCGCGTCCCCGGAGAGCTCCGTCGAGAACGAACTCACGTCCCCGTGGTCGTCCGCGGCGGCGCTGCCCGTCATGATCAGCCCGCCCACGATCGTCGCTCCTGTCGCACTCAGTACCTGTCGCCGGTTTACGTAGCTGTCGCTCATGATGTCGCTGACTCCCGTCCAGCGGACCGCTCCCGGTCGCCGATCCGGAGTCTACTCATCCCACGGCGGACAGGCATATCATATTTATTAACGATTTAGATTTGTATGTCAGTCTGAACTAATAAACGAAAGAGAACGCGAAGTGAGTTTTCGCGAGGGGTGCGATCGAGCGACCGGCGAGGTTTAGGCGCTCCGAGCGAAACGTCGGGTGAATGCTCTCGGGAGTGAACGTCGCGCTGGGCGTCACGGGGTCGATCGCCGCGGTCACGGTAGTGGAGCTCGCCCACGAGCTCCGGCGGCGCGGCGCGGCGGTACGAGCCGTAACGAGTCCCAGCGCACGGGGCATCGTCCACCCCTGGAGCGTCGAGTTCGCCACCGGAAACGAGGTCGTCACGGAGATCACGGGCCGGGTCGAACACGTCGAGCTCTGCGGTCGGGAGGGGTGGGCGGACGTACTGTTGATCGCGCCCGCCACCGCGAACACCGTCGGCAAGATCGCGGGCGCGATCGACGACACGCCCGTGACGACGTGTGCGACGACCGCACTGGGGGCGGGTCTCCCGGTCGTGATCGCCCCGGCGATGCACGAGCCGATGTACGACCACCCCGGCGTGCTCGACGCGATCGAACGGGTCGAGGGATGGGGCGTCGAGTTCGTCTCCCCGCGGATCGAGGAGGGGAAAGCGAAGATCGCCACCGCCGATGCGATCTGTCTCGGCGTCGCCCGCGCGGCGACCCCGTCGCCGCTGTCCGGAAAGCGGATCGCCGTCAGCGCCGGCGCG
>JAWARX010000360.1:0-2891 GCA_038893155.1 Halalkalicoccus sp. | reverse complement strand
GTGCTCGAACCCGTCGAGGACGCCCCCGTCGTGATCGAAGACTGCGTTTCCCTCGGCGCCGGCTGTCGGGTCACCTCGGGGTTCGTCGTCGGCGAGGACTCGATCGTCGGCGAGAACACCTTGCTGACCCCCCGGATCCCGGTGTACGACCTGGTCGAGGGGGAGGTCGTCTACGGCGAACTCCCGCCCGAACGCCGGGCGTTTACGCGGTACGTCGAGTCGTCGCTTGGCGATCACGACCTCTTCGAGGGCGGCGCGTACAAGCCCGCGGTCGTGGCGCTCGACGTAGAAGACGAGACCCTCGACGCGACCCGGCGCGAGGAGGCCCTGCGGGAATGAACCCTCCGGTGCGGCGGCTCGCGGCGTGGGACGCCGCCCGATTGAGTGCGCTCGCGACCACCCACGGAACGCCGCTGTACGTCCAGGACCTCGAACGGATCCGGGAGAACTACGCGCGGATGGCCGCGGCCTTTCCGGACGCCGCGATCATGTACGCGGCGAAGGCCAACACCGCCGAGGCGGTCCTGAAGACGCTCGTCGGGGCGGGCGCGGGGATCGAATGTGCTTCCGCCGGCGAGGTCGAACGAGCGCTTTCTGCGGGCTGTCCCCCCGAGCGGGTGCAGTACACCGCGGTCAATCCTCCGGAAGCCGATCTCGATTACGCGGTCTCGACCGCCGCCGAGCACCCCGAACTGACGATCACCGCCGGGGCAGCGGAGACGATTTCCCGCCTCGCCGAGCGCGGGTTCTCGGGACGGCTCTGCCTGCGGGTCAACCCCGGCGTCGGCGCGGGCCACCACGAGAAGGTCTCTACTGGGGGGAACGCGAAGTTCGGCGTGCCGATCGAGCGCGCGCCCGAGACCCTCGCCGAGGCCGCCGACCAGTTCGACGTCGTCGGGATCCACGCCCACGCCGGCAGCGGGATCGGCGGCGAGGACCTCGACGCGCACCGCGACCTCGTCTCGCGGATGGGGCAGTTGGCCCGCGGACTCGATCGGGATCTGGAGTTCGTCGACGTCGGCGGGGGCTTCGGCGTTCCCTACCGCGAGGACGAGGAGCCGCTCGACCTCGAACGAGTGGCAGAAACGACCCGCGAGGCCCTCGGCGAGGTCGACGCCACACTCGCGATCGAACCCGGGCGCTACCTCGTCGCGGACGCGGGCGTCCTCCTCACCCGGGTGAACACGGTCAAGCCCGCGGGCGAGGAGCTGGTCGTCGGCGTCGACGCCGGGATGACGACGCTGGCCCGGCCCGCGATGTACGACGCCCACCACGGGATCCGCTCGCTTACGGACGACGCCGCCGGCCGCGAGGTTCGCGAGGCGACCGTCGCCGGCCCGATCTGCGAGAGCGGGGACGTCTTCGGCACGTACGACCTCCCCCCCCCGGAGCGCGGTGACCTGCTTGCGATCGGCAACGCCGGGGCGTACGGCTACGAGATGGCGAGCCAGTACAACAGCCGACCGCGCCCGGCGACCGTCGCGATCGACGGCGAGCGAAGCGCGGTGGATCGCCGCCGCGAGACCGTGGCGGACGTGACGCGACTCGATAGGGGTGTCCCATGGCTGTAGCCTACGAGAAGTTCCACGGCACCGGCAACGACTTTCTGATCTGCGAGGCGGACGAGCCGGTCGCCGACTGGAGGGCGTTCGCCCGCGAGCACTGCGACCGGGAGACCGGAGTCCGGGTCGGCGACCGAACCGGCGCCGACGGCGTGCTCGTCCTCTTGACCGAGGGCGAGCGCGTGCGGATGCGGCTGTACCAGCCCGACGGCGGCACCGCGGCGATGTGTGGCAACGGCGCTCGGTGTGCTGCTCGGTGGGCCGCGGAGCGGTTGGACACCACGGACCTGCTCATCGACACTCCCGCGGGCGACCAGCGCGCCCGCGTCGTCGAGGGGACCATCGAGATCGAGATGGGCGTTCCCACCTTCGCTCCCGCGGACGTCCCGCTCGCGGACGGCGAGCCGCTGGTCCGCGGGGAGGTCGCGGGCTGGGAGGTGACGGCGGTGAACACGGGCGTTCCCCACGCGGTCGTCTTCGTCGAGGACGTCTCGACCGTCGATCTCGCAGCGATGGCCCCACTGATCCGTCACGCCGACGTCTTCCCGGAGGGCGCGAACGTGAACGTCGCGGCCGCTCGGGACGGGGGGTTCGCCCAGCGCACGTTCGAGCGCGGCGTCGAGGGCGAGACCCGCTCGTGTGGAACCGGCGCGGTCGCCATCGCGGCGGTCGCCCGACGGTTGGGATTCGTCGAAGGCGAGCGGGTTCGGGTCTCGCCGCCCGGCGGCGATCTCGTCGTTCGGGTGCCCGACGAGGGGCCCGCCACACTGTCGGGCCCCGTCGAGTTCGAGGGGTCGGGGGAGGTGCCGACGCCGTGAGCCGGTTCGACCCGATCGATTTCCTCGAAGAAGCGGTACGGACCCCCTCGAACGACGGGGTCGCGGAGATGCGCGAGCTCCTGTGTGAGACGCTCGATTCCCACGGTATCGAACCGACCGTGGACGACGCGGGCAACGTGCTCGCGACCCGCGGCGAGGGAACGCCCCACGCCCTGTTGAACACCCACATCGACACCGTCTCGCCGCACGTCCCGTTCGAGCGCGACGGAGACGTCGTCCGCGGGCGCGGGGCCTGCGACGCGAAGGGACCGCTCGCGGCCATGCTCGCGGCCTTTTTCGAGGCCGAACCCGACGGGCGAACGACGCTCGCGGTCACGCCCGACGAGGAGACGCTCTCGACGGGTGCCCACGCCCTCTCGCTCGATTTCGACCGGTGTATCGTCGGCGAACCGACCGGGCTCGACATCTGCACCGCCGCGAAGGGTCGCTTCGAGGGAACTCTCTCGGTCCGCGGCGAGAACGCCCACGCCGCCGAGCCCGATAGTGGAAG
>JAWARX010000359.1:0-2907 GCA_038893155.1 Halalkalicoccus sp. | reverse complement strand
GTCCAGCGGATCGCCCCGGCGATAGTAGCCGTCGCAGGTGACCAGGTACTCCGAATCGGCGGATTTCATCCGGGTGGCGAGCGCGTCGGCGGAGAAGCCGGCGAACACCACGGAATGGGGCGCGCCGATGCGGGCACACGCGAGCATCGCGATGGGGAGTTCGGGGATCATCGGGAGGTACATCGTCACCACGTCGTCCTCCTCGACGCCCATCTCGCGTAGCGCGGCGGCGAACTCGTTCACCTCCGCGTGGAGTTCGTCGTACGTGTACGTGCGCGTCTCGTCTACGGGTTCGCCGACCCACTCGATGGCGATTTCCTCGCCGCGGCCGTCTTCGACGTGCCGGTCGATGCAGTTGTACGAGGCGTTGAGCTCGCCGCCGCAGAACCACTCGTAGAACGGCGCGTCGCCCGCTTCGAGGACCTGGTCGTACTCCGAGTCCCACTCCAGTAGGTCTGCGGCCTGCTCCCAGCAGTCGGGCCAGTTCTCCTCGAACTCCTCGTAGATACCCGGATCCGAGACGTTCGCCTGCTCTGCGAACGATTCGGGCGGTTCGAACGCGTCCTGTTCCGCGAGCCGTGCTTCCAGTTGGACCTCCTCCGTGTCATCCGCCATGGTATGGACAGTCAATACAGAACCTGGGTAGTAAACATGGGATCTAGGTGTGCAAAACGGCCCGATCGATCGTTGCAGTCTTCAGGGTGCTACTCGTCTTCGAACAACAGTTCGAGCAGTTCGCGCTGGCCCTTCCGGAGGTGACTGTGTAAGGTCGGTGAGGAGACGCCCATGGCGTCGGCGACCTCTTCGGCGGTGCTCCCCCGGGGCCAGTCGAAGTAGCCACCGAAGTACGCCGCCCGGAGCGCCGCGCGCTGGCGGTCGGTCAGTCTGTCGGCCGCCCCGCGCGTAAAGCCCTCGACGGTGCGCGCACCGCGTTCGGTGGTCTGTTTGCCGACCAGCCGGGTGTCGGGAAACGCGTCGGTGAGCCGGGAGACGAGCGCCCGCAGATCCGTGTCGTACGCACAGTCCGCGAGGATCCGCGCCTCTCCGTCCTCGACGGTCGCGTCGGTCACCGTCGCGCCGTAGTCCGTCAGCGAGAACAGCGGGCAGCCGCCCGAAACGACGAGCTCCAGCAACGCACCCGAGTCGCGCCCCTCGACGAGTCGGCTGTCTTCGATCCCGTCGCACTCGGCGAGGTGTTCGAGGACCGCCGGGGCGCGCGCCCCCGTGAGGGTTACGTAGTAGACCAGCGCCGACTCGGAGGCCGAGGCGATCGATTCGAGGACGAACCGACAGTCGAACCGGTCGGTGGCCACGACCAGCGCCGACGGCGCGTCGGCGCTGTGAAACTCCAGTTCGAGGATCGTATCGGCGAGAAGTAACTTCTGTCTGCGGATCGCCGTGATCGCGTGGCCGATCCGCCGGCCCAGAACCGAGAGGTGCTCTCGTTCCCCCTCCGACAGCCGGGATCGAACCCCGACGGAGAGCGTTCCGTACCGGGTCTCGCCGTAGCGGACCGGGACCGCGAGCACCGGCCCCTCCTCCGTCCGGAGCGGGCGGGGCGTTCGATCGCCCGGCTCCTCGTCCAGCGAGTCCCGGATCGACCGGACCGTCTCGGGGTCGATTCCCGAGGCCGCGTTCGGGGACGACGCCTCCTCGATCGAGAGCGTGTCGATCCAGGCGAAACGATACTGTCCGGCGAGTGCCTCACACGCCCGGTTTTCGAGCTCCTCGCGCGTCGAGGCCTCGATCAGCACCGAATCGATTCGGGCGGGCCGCGGTGGTCGCCTCTCGTCACCGAGGGCGGCGACGATCTCGTCGGTGCTCGGCTCGTCGAGGTACGGATCGAGCGCGTCAAGGCTCTTCCAGCCCCCGATCGACCGGACGACGTGTGGCGGGACCGCCCGCTCGCACAGGAGCCGCCGCGCGAAGTACCGCCGCAGGTCGTGGGTCCGGACCGACGCGAGCCACGACTCGTCTGACTCCGCGACCCCTTCGGCGACCTCCCGGACGAGCATCTGAACCCGACGGGGGGTCACGTCGATCACCGGTTCGTCCCCGTCGACCCCGTTGCTCGCGACGTACCGGGAGAGTTCGCGCTCGACGTCCGGTGGCAGGTACGCCTCCCGGGATCCCTCCGGTTCGGGCACCCGGAGGACGAACCGGTCGGGATCGCGCCGGACCCGGACGACCCCCTTCGGTCGGATCGCGGTCGTCTCCGTCGCTCTGAGACCGACCTCGCCGCCTAGCCTGACCAGCAGGCGCTTGCGGTAGGTCGAGGCTCCCTCTAGCAGCCGCTCGTACTCCGCACGCGAGAGCGATCGCCCCTCGCCTCCCCGGACACTCGTTTCCGAACTCCCCATGTTTCGCTGTTTTCTACAGTGGCGAAACGAAGTTATCTCTATCGGTTTCCGGTTTCCGCCGAAGCCGTTCCGGAAGACGTTTCGCAGGTCTCGAGAGATGCGAACTACTCCCCGCGACCGGCGGCCTCGATCTCGCCGACGACCTCGGGGTTTCGCAGCGTCGAGGTGTCGCCGAGGGGTTCGTGGTTCGCGATGTTCTCGAGCAGGCGGCGCATGATCTTGCCCGAGCGCGTTTTGGGGAGTTCCGGCGTGAAGATAACCTCCTCGGGCCGGGCGAAGGGGCCGATGGTCTCCTCGACGCCCGCGACGATCCGCTCGCGCAGGTCCTCGTCGCCCTCGTAGCCGTGTTCCGTGCTCACGTAGGCGTAGACCGCCGTCGTGGCGCCGTTGGGACCGCCGACGACGGCGGCCTCGGCGACCCCCTCGACCCCGACGATCGCCGACTCGATCTCCATCGTTCCCAGCCGGTAGCCCGAGACGTTGATCACGTCGTCGACCCGCCCCAGCACCGTCACGTACCCCGCCGAATCGACCGTCGCGCCGTCGC
>JAWARX010000358.1:0-2910 GCA_038893155.1 Halalkalicoccus sp. | reverse complement strand
TTTTGAGCAATCGGCACAACTTCCCCAGTGAAGCGGGAGATTTGCGTCATAGACACTCGCATCCTCCCGCTTCAACTCCTTTGATTTACTGACTCGTTCCGCCGCCGTCTAGTGATTCAACGCAGCCATTCGAACCGTCTCCCCGAGATGTTCGGTGCGCGCCCAGTCGCGCTGGAACTCCAAGAGTACTTGCTGCCAGGTCACCGGGACGACGCTGGCCTGGATCATCCGTTCGAGCGCCATCTCATGGGCTTCCGTCGTTGTGCCACCGCAGGCGTCGGTGACGACATAGACCTCGTAGCCGGCGGCCAGCGCGTCGAGCGCCGGATAGCAGACGCACACCTCGGTCCAGAGCCCGGCGAGAAGGAGCTTCCGTCGTCCCGTCTCCTCAACTGCGGCTACGAACGCCTCGTCCTCCCAGGGGTTCATGGTCGTGCGTTCGATCTCGTCGACGTCGGGAGCGACCGCCGTCAGCTCCGGCCAGAGGGCCCCGCCTGTCGAGGGACGGATCGACGTGTAGATCGTCGGGACGCCGAACGCGCGGGCGGCTTTCGCGAGCCCGACCGTGTTGTTCCGCAGCGTCTGGCCATCGATCGAATCGATCGCGAAGACCATCATCGGCTGGTGATCGACGAACGCGACGGCGCAGTTTTCGGGCGTCAACAGCTCGTGTTTCGGGTCCGCTGTTGCCATACCGATTATATGACACGGACTAACATAACAATGCCTTCGGACGCTGCAACGGCGACGTCGATGGGGACCTGTTACTAACCGCAGGTGCTACGGCCCTTTCCTCAACGAGCGACCGTAGGAAGCGAGTAGGGAGGGGATACAGCTTTCACCCGAGTTCGTCGACCAGCGGGAACGTCGCGATCTGGGCTGCAGAGAGCAGGACGCGATCCTTCTCGTAGCCGTGGGCGATCGATTCGACCATTCCAGCCGAATCGGTTAGGGGGACCGACCGCACCGTCGTTCCCCGTCGGTCTGTCTCGATCAGTAACAGGGCGTGGGGAAACGACGAGACCGCGGGGACGGTGAGTTCCCGAACGCCGCCGCTTCGCTCGACGGCGGGAAAGTGCAGGTGGCCGGTGACGACCAGCGGAACGTCGTGATGGGCGAGGAGTTCGACCAGCGGCTGAGGGTTTGTAAAGCCGGGCACCTCGCCTTTCACGGGGAGTTCGGCGCGATAGCGTTCGTAGAGGTCGCCCGTCGCGGGCAGGTTGTGGTGGACGGTGACGATCGTCGGCGCGTCCGGATCGCTCGCGGAAAGGGTTTCGTCGAGCCAGATCAGCTGTTCGGCCGAGACGCGCCCGTCGTAGCTGTCGGCCGGCTCGCCGACGGTCGCGGCGTGGCTGTTCAGTCCGATCACCTCGACACTCCCGAACCGGCTTCGGAAGGGGAGTTCGCCGGGGGTAAAGCGCTCTTCGAACGCCGCGATCGACAGCGAGTCGCGCTCGTCGAACGCCGTCGGAAGGTCGTGGTTGCCCGGCACCGCGACCGTCGGCGGGTCGAAGTCGGCGATCTCCTCGAACCGGTCGAACTCCGAGGGGTGGCCGTTTCGCGTCAGGTCGCCCGCGATCACGACGCCGTCGACGTCCCGCTCGTTGACGCGCTCGACCGCCGCCTCGAGGTGGCGCTCGGTCCGGTGAAACAGCTTCCAGGTCCCGATCCGGTCGACCGCGAGGTGAACGTCCGAGAGCACCGCAAGCGTCGTCGGATCGGCGGCGGGGCGGGCAAAGCGCGCGAGCGTCTGACCGGGGTGGCGGTGATCCGTCATCGTTTCGACCATCGCCGACGAGGGAGTTAACCGGTTCCCCGGCGCGCCGAACGTGGGTCACGCGCTTTTTAAACGAGGGAATCCCGCCGTTCACGCCGGGGGGATGTCATCTGGACGAGCGACCCGACAGCGGGCCGTCGACGTACTGGGCCTCCCACTCCCGGCGGGCGTCGATCTCGCGGCGACCGCGATCGGTGAGGATGTAGTAGTTCGTGCGCCGGTCGCGCTCGCCCTTCTCGATCAACCCCTTGTTGACGAGCGTATCGAGGTTGGGATACAACCGGCCGTGGTGGATCTCCTTTTCGTAGTAGTCCTCGAGTTCGTCCTTGATCGCGAGTCCGTTCGGCTCGTTCTTGCCCGCGATCACGTACATGAGGTCGCGCTGAAAGCCAGTCAGATCGTACATGGAACTCTGTAGCACCGTGAGTCCTACTAGTATCCGGAACATACCACGCAACTCACCAGTATGTAGCCGTTACAGTCGTCCTAATCGGTGATTTTTCGACCCGACCTCTCGATCGCTCGTCCCGCCTTTTCGTCCTCTGCTCCGCGAAAAGGCGGTTCCCGTGGCGGATCTCGGAGTAGCCCGTTCTTACGAGCGACGACGAGTCCGCCCGCCGACAACTCCCGTCACGAACGCAGCCACGCCACGCGTGACACGTCGGTGGATCGGCAGGAATCGGTCGGTCCGTCCGCGACCGATCGGCGAATAGCAGAACCAGCACTGCTGTCGACGGATCGTCTCGACTCGGGGCGTCGACGGCAGGTCGGCCGCACGTCCGATCGCCCGGCCCGCGGTTCGGTTCGCCAGCCGTGATACGCTGATTCACCCGCGTCTACACTGATGACCGTTCGCCGCGAGTCCGCGTTCGAACGCGCGATCCGCCGACTCCCCATCCCACCTCGAATGCGAGTTTCGTCGCTACCGGGTGGGCTACGGGTCCCGTCTTCTGACCGTGTCCGTTCCGGATCGGCGCACGCGGTCAGTGAACTACCCCGCCTGCTCGGCCTTGCGGCCTCGCTTCGCTCGGTCGTTGAGGAAGGGGTCTTAGCGCCTGAATTCAGGCGAACCCACTCGTTCCTCGCACCTATTAGTATAGCTGTACTCTATAGGTAGAAAGTATAGGTGATGA
>JAWARX010000357.1:0-3713 GCA_038893155.1 Halalkalicoccus sp. | reverse complement strand
ATCACCCTCGGCGGACGGCGCGACCGCCACCGGCGCCCGGTCGAGGGGCCCGAGCCCATGTTCTCCGGAACGAACCGCTGACGGCGGGCCGACGCCCGTGATTAACGAGCGATTACTGACTGCTCAGTTCGCATAGCGCGCGATCGCCTCGCGCAGAGTCAGCACCTCGATCCCCCGATCGTCGACCCGTTCGAGCGTCTCGTAGATCCCCGCCTCAGTCACCTCGTCCTTGAACGTGTGAGCACCGATCACGCCGAGTGCGCTCCGATCTGCGATCTCGTCGAGGTCGGCTTTCACCCGGTCGGAGCTCGTGAACTCGATGAAGTAGTCACGCCGGGTGTAGAAGGGGTCGAACCCTTCTCGGGGATTGATCCGCGAACCGTGTTCGGCGTTGGCGATCCCGGCGTAGTGGTCGGCCGCGAACCCCCTCGAGTAGTCGTCGAAGTTGTCGTAGGGAGCGAGGAAGGTGTCGATCTCGAACCCGAGCGCTTCGAGGTCGGCCTTCGAGTCGCCCAGCGCCGCTTTCACCTGTTCTTCCGGGTAGCGCACGATCGTCTCGCCCGCCGGACACGCCTCGCCGACCGCCTCGGCGAGTTCGATGTACCGGCCGGTGTCGTCCGCGCCGTAGTCCGCGACGGCGCGGCGGACCGTGTGGCCCTCGTGGAACAGTTCGAGGGTCTTGCCGCGGTGATAGCCGTGGCGGATCTGCTCTGGGTAGATCCGCCGGTCGTCCGGGGCGGCGTCCTCGAGGAGTTCGAGCGTGCCGACGGCGGTGTGTTCGGTCGTGTGCGAGCAGATCTCCCAGCCCGCGTCGACGAGTTCGTCGAGGTGCTCGACGTCCATACAGCCGTTGTCCTGGAAGTCCTCGCGGCCGATCCACTCGCTGACGATTCCGGTCGTCGCCGGCGCGTCGAAGGCCCGGTGTGCCGGCAGCGCCTGGGTGTAGTCCTCCATCGGCCCGTCGTCGTAGACGAAGACGACCGCCCCATTCTCCGGCGGGTCGAGCGGTTCGTCGTCCTCTTCGTTCTCGTCGCTTCCCTCGTCGGGTACGTGGTCGTCAGCTGCGGTCTCCCCGCCATCGGAGCCGTCGACGCTCTCCGAGGGGCTGCTTTCGTTCCGCAGGCTCCCGAGACAGCCCGCGAGCCCTGCTGTCACGACTGTGCTCGCTCCGAGAAACGAACGGCGGGAAGGGCGTCGATCCATGTATGTAAACCATCACGACGAACCACCGTTATTGTCAACTTACTAATCGGTAGGCCGAGTTCATAGCGGGTCCGTCCGGCAGGGCTGTGTGATGGAGGGTTGTTCGGCGGTTAGGTAATCCTCAAGCCAGTCGCGGCCGGACGGAAGGGTATGGATCAGCTGTCGGCCGACGGGCAGACCCTCTACGTCGCGCGTGACGAGGCCGAACGTGGCTCCGACGGCCCGTTTTACGTCGTCTACCGGACGAGAGAGCGGCGCGAGCGCTGGGGGTATCTCTGTGGGAACTGCGGGAGCCCGAACACGGCGATGGACACGATGGGGCGGATCGTCTGTAACGACTGTCCGAACCAGCGAAAGCCCACCGAGTGGGACGCGGCCCACGAATAAGGGTGAACCTTTATTAACGATGTCGGCGTAGGAACTAGTGGATGGGACCTGTTAGCATACCCCCGGTCGAGCAGGCCCGGTCGATCTTCAGCGAACTCGGCTACACCCTCTCGGGTGACGGCTCGGAGTTCCGCGCAGAGCGCGAATGGAAGGTCGTACACGTCACCGCGACTACGGACGAGAGCGAGACCTCGATCCCGGATTCGGGATCGCTTCGGTGTTTCGTGACGTACAAGGACGCCGCGGACTCGCTCGTCCGTCGTCTCTCGGAGTTCAAACCCGACTACGAGTGGGCGGTCATCTCGATTACTGAGGACGACTACGACGTGCTTCGTGCGCCGTCGATGAACGCGTAGCACGGTCGGGCAACGGACGGAACGTTGATAGGTCCGACCGCCGTATCTCCTGCATCGTGAGCGAATCGAGCGGAACGATCGATCGTCGGACCGTCCTCGCCGGCCTTTCGGGCGTCGTCGCCGGAAGCGCCGGCTGTCTCAGTCGGTATCAGGCGTCGGTCGACCGCGAGACGCCCGAACAGGTCTCGCTGTCGATCACGACCGTCCCCGCCGACGAGGACAACGTTCCTGTTCGGATCGCCCGCCATCTCGCCGAAACGCTCGAAGTCGCGGGCGTCGACGTCGGCCTCCAGCCGGTTACCGCCGAGAAGCTCTGGCGGAACGTCCTGTTGAACCAGAGCTTCGATCTGTACGTCGGTCAGCATCCCGGCTACGACGACCCCGACTACCTCTACGGGATGGTCCACTCGCGGTTCAGCGAGGAGCCCGGCTGGCAGAACCCCTTCGGCTACGTCAACGTCCCCGGTATGGACGACCCGCTCGAAAAACAGCGGTCCCGGGCCGACGACCGGGAGAAGGATCTCGCCGCGATCGAGACGGCCATCGCGGAGGAAAGCCCCTTCTCGGTGATCGCGTACCCCGAGGAGGCCCGAGCGATCAGGACGGATCGCTACGCGGGCTGGGAACATCGCTCGCTCGAATCGCCGCTCGGCTATCTCGGACTGGACCCACGCGACGCCGGGGAGGCCGGGAGCCGGGCTGCGGAAACGCTTTACGTCGGCATCACCGACCGGCGGATCACCCACAACCTGAACCCGCTGGCCGTCGAGTACCGCGATCGCTGGATCGTCACCGGACTGCTCTACGATGCGCTCGGCAGGCAGATCGACGGCGAGGTAGCGCCGTGGCTCGCGAGCGACTGGTCGTTCGAGGGAGAGCGCCTCCGAGTGCGCCTGCGCGACGGGCTGACGTGGCACGACGGCGAGGAGCTGACCGCCGCCGACGTCGCATTCACCTATCGGCTGCTCTGGGATACGACCCACACCGAGGAGGCACCGACGGTCCCGGCGCCGTGCTTCCGATCCCGAAGCACGCTCGTCGAGGACGTCGAGGTCACCGACGAGCGAACGGTCGAGCTCACCCTCGACGCCAGTCGCGAGATCAGCCTCCGGGCGCTCACCGTCCCGATCCTCCCGATGCACGTCTGGGAAGAGCGCACGGATCTGACCTCGATCGCGGGGTTCGATCGCGACAACGTCACCGAGGCGCTGGTTCACGACAACATCGAACCGGTCGGCTCCGGACCGCTTCGATTCGACTCGGTCGTCCCGGACACCGGCCTCGAACTCGTCGGCAACGACGACCATTTCCTCGCGACGCTCGACGCCGACGGGCCGCTGGCGGCGTTCGCCGGCGATCTTCCGTTCGAGCGCGTGGAGTTCGTCTACTCGCCGTCACAGGCGAACGTCATCGAGGGGATCCAGGCGGGCGATCTCGACGCCAGCGCGACCGGGCTGGAGCCGACGGAGATCGAACGTGCCGAGAACGCAAGCGGGGTCGAACTCGAGTACGAGGCCGTAAGCGCCTACTACTACCTGGGATTCAACGCCCGGAACGCGCCGCTTTCGAACCCGCGGTTCAGGCTGGCGGTCACCCGACTGCTCGACCGCGAGTACGTCCGATCGGAGATCTTCGACGGACGCACGACGGGGAGCGTCTCTCCGATCGGTCCCCATCGGGCCACAGACGACTCCGAAAGCGAACAGGCGTTCGTCGGCGAGCGCGGAACGGGAACCGTCGACGAGGAGCGAGCGCGCGAGCTGGAAC
>JAWARX010000356.1:0-2923 GCA_038893155.1 Halalkalicoccus sp. | reverse complement strand
GACGCTACCGGCGTAGCCGAGGTCGTCCTCGGAGAGGTCCGAGACGTCGCTCACGACGCGAGCGCCGGTCGCCCGCGCGAGACGTTTGAGGTCGGACTTCTTCGCGCGCCGGACCGCGATGATCCCCTCCTTCGCGAGGAAGTGCTGGGCCATGTCGTCGATGCCGCTGCCGACGAAGACGACGTCCGCGCCAACCGACTTGATCTGCTGGACCATCTCCTCGAGCTGGGCTTCCTCCTGGTCGAGGAACTGCTGGAGCTGGTCGGGGTCGGTGACGTTGACCTCGGCGTCGATCTCGGTCTCCTTGACCTCCAGTGCGCCGTCCAGCAGCGCGACCTTCGCGTCCTCGGCGAAGTAGGGCATGTTGTCGTGGACGCGCTCCTTGTCCACGATGACGCCCTCGATCAGTTCGGACTCCGTCGTCGCGCCGCCAACGACCTTCTCGACCTTGACGTTCTCGGTGTCGATGCCCTCCTCGTCGGCCACGGACCGGACGGCGTCGACGACGAGCTGGGCGAGCACGTCGCGGGCGTTCTCCGCGCCCTTGCCCGTCATCGCGGTCGCGGCGATCTGGGTCAGCACGTCGGTATCGTTCTCGTCGACCTCGATCGCGATCTCCTCTAGGACCTCCTTCGCGCGCTCGGCGGCCTGTCGGTAGCCCTGTGCGAGCGTGGTCGCGTGGATGTCCTGATCGAGCAGGTCTTCGGCCTGCTTCAGGAGTTCGCCCGCGACGACGACCGCCGAGGTGGTGCCGTCCCCGACCTCGTCCTCCTGGGTCTGGGCGACCTCGACGATCATGTTCGCGGCGGGGTGCTCGATGTCCATCTCCTTGAGGATCGTGACGCCGTCGTTCGTGACGACGACCCCGCCCGAGGAGTCGACGAGCATCTTGTCCATCCCTTTCGGGCCGAGCGTGGTCCGTACGGCTTCTGCCACTGCTTTCCCGGCCGTGATGTTCATCGACTGTGCGTCGCGTCCGGACGTCCGCTGGCTGTCGTCCGAAAGTACGATAAGCGGCTGGTTACCCATCTGCTGTGCCATAATCAAGAGATGGATTGTTTGTGCTTCTATAAAAAGATACCGAAAACGGACGCGCGGATCGCGTGCGTGTCGATCACGCTACGCTGTGATACTCTCCCGCATAGTTGTTTATATACCGTTCAGGCCGACTCGCCGTCGCCGCCGGGGAAGCGGTGGTAGCTGAGCTCCTCCTGTTTCCGTTCGTTGTGCTTGCGTTCGAGAAACGAGTAGGCAGCGCCGTGGGGTGCGCCTTCCAGCAGCATCTCCGCCGCTTCGCGGACCATCGAGACCTGCTCGGGCCGCCCGATGATCCCCATCGTCGAGCCGTAGATGACGACGCTCGCGCCCGAGAGCTCCTCCATGATCTGGCGGGTGCGCCCGCCCTCGCCGATCAGCCGCCCCTTCTTTCGCTGGAGGTCTTTTTTGTTCCTCGCGGCGGCGTCGATGTCGATCAGGTCGAACAGCATCACGTCGTCTTCGAGCAGTTCCATCGCGTCCTCCGGTGGGAACCCGCGTCCGATCGCCCGGACGATCTCGGGGCCCTTCAGTCCCGTAACGGGATCGCCGACGCTCTCGACCTGCACCGCACCGTTCTCCGAATCGACGTCGAGGCGGACCTCCGCGCGCTCCTCGATCTCCCGCAGCGTCTCGCCGCCCGCACCGATCAGCGCGCCGACGCGGTCCTGCGGAATCTTCACGTGGTTCATGGAAGTGGTACTGGCTCGATTACGTTAAGCGTTCGGCCAGCGGCCGGAGCGAAGCGATCGTCGGCGACGAGCGCTCTCCTTTTCCGCGTCGCCGCGTGGCTCGTCGAACGGGGGTATGCGACCTGGGAGGGAAAACGGTGTGAGAGTTCGGCTACGCGCTCGATTCGCCGGTGACGAAGGCGTACAGGTCGTCCGCGTCGGTTTCGAGGCCCTGGCGCGAAAAGAAGTTCGCGACGTTCTCACAATCGCGCCGGAGGAATTCTTCTGCGTTGGGATGATGAACGGTCACCGCCTGGCCCATGTCCAGAAAGACCAGTTGCCCGTCGTGAAAGACGATGTTGTACTCCGAGAGGTCGCCGTGGATCAGCCCCGACTCGTCGAGCCGGCGCATGTACTCGCGGACGACGTTGTAGGCGGTCTCGGGGTTCTCGATCTCGACTTCGTTCAGCCGTTTCGCGCGCTCGCCGTCGGTCGCGATGTACTCCATTACCAGTACGTTTCGCTCGACGGCGATCGGTCTGGGCACCCTGACGCCGGCCTTTCGCGCGCGCTCCAGATTGGCGAACTCCTTTCGGGTCCACGCGAGCACCACCCGCTTTTTGTCGCCGCCGAGTTCCTCGAAGCGCGGGTCGCCGATGAGGTACTCGCGCATGTCCTTGAAGTCGCTCGCGTTGATCCGGTAGATCTTGACCGCGACCGGCCCCTCCGCGCCGAGCGCCTCGTAGACGTTCGCCTCCTTTCCCGTCGAGATCGGCCCGCCGAAGGCCTCGACGTGACCGTGATGCACCAGCCGGTAGAGCGCTCGTAACGTCGCCTCGTCGAACACCGACGCCTCGACCTTGAACTGGTCTGCGTCCTTGATGCGCTTTCTGAACTGGCTGAACTCCCGATCGCGCTCGCGGGCGATGCGGTCTTCCTCGGTGTCGGTGACGTCGATCTCCTCCCACTCGTCGCCGACGCCCTCTGCGCCCTCGGGATCGAGCAGGCCGAACTCGCCCTCCGTGTCGCTCATACCCTCCCTACAGGTGCCAGTGGTAAAAGTCCGAGTCCGCGCCCGGCTACACTGCCAGGTGCGTCGCGACAGATTCGCGCTCTACCGTCGAGAGCTCCGTCTCGACCCGCCCTTTCTCCATCACGTAACAGCGCTCGGCGAGCGAATCGATCACCGAGAGGTTCTGCTCGACGAACAGCACGGT
>JAWARX010000355.1:0-2924 GCA_038893155.1 Halalkalicoccus sp. | reverse complement strand
CGGAGATGGGGTGCAAGCTCGCGTCGACCTCGTTGGCGACCGCGCGCGCGATCAGCGTCTTGCCGGTGCCGGGCGGGCCGTAGAGCAGGACGCCTTTCGGCGCGTCGATCCCCACCTGCCGGAACAGTTCGGGCTCCGAGAGCGGGAGCTCGATCATCTCCCGGACGAGGTCGAGTTCGTCGTCGAGCCCGCCGATGTCCTCGTAGCTGATCCGACCGTCGCCGCCCGCGGCGGTTTCTGCGGCCTCGACGTCCGCCGGAACCGTCACTCGGGTGGCGTCGGTGATCCGGACCGTTCCCTCGGGGTTCGTGTCGGTGATCGAGAAAGGGCCGACGCCGAGGCGTTCGATCCTGATCCGCTCGCCGGTTCGAACGGGGCGGTCCCGCAGGTCGCGTTTGACCGCGCGCTCGACGCTTTCGGCGTCTTCGGCCGAGATGGAGACTGGCGGCGTGATCGTCACCGACGTCGCGTCCTCGACGGTCTGTTTTCGCACCCTGACCGTATCGCCGATGCTCACGCCGGCGTTGGCTCTCGTGTCGGCGTCGATCTGGACGGTACCGGATTCAGCGCTCGGGCCGGCGGGCCACACCTTGGCGACGGTGGTGCGCTCGCCCTCGATCAGGACGGTGTCGCCGCTGAGCACGGAAAGGGCTTTGCGGGCGGCTTCCGGGAGGCGGGCGACCCCGCGGCCCGCGTCGCGCTTTTCGGCGCCGCGGACCGAGAGGGTCACGTCCGAATCGCTCATGTCGGACCGTGGGTGCCGGCTCGTCTTTACCGTTCGGGCTTTCCCGACCAGGTCCGACACAACGCATTTGGGTCGCCGCGTCGGACGTGTGGTATGGTGGTTCCAACCGAGCGCGACGGCGCGACGTGGTACGAGTGCGAAGCGTGCGGACTCATGTTCGACGACGAGGAGGACGCCCGCCGGCACGAGAAAAACTGCGACGCCGAGGAACCCTCGTACATCCAGTAGGCGGACTTCAGGCGAGCAAGCGATCGCTCACCCGAACGGATCGTTCGCCGTTTCCAGCCGCGAAACACCCTCGATCGCGTCGAAGTCGTCGTCGAACGAGAACAGGTATTCGATGCCGACGCGCTCCATGTACGCGACGATCGTCGCGTCGCCGAACCGATCCCCTCGTAGGTCTCGAAGAGTTCGACGGCGCGGTGAAAGTCCTTCTGTGCGCCGTGGGCGAGTTCGAAACCCGCCGATATAGAAAGTCGGGTTCGGAGATCGACCGCGATGTCGTGGCGCTTTCGTTCGTGGATCCAGTTTAGCGATTCCAAGAGGACGTAGTTCGTCACTCTCGTCGTCGGGAGTTCGCCACTATCGATACCGTAGACGATCTCTGTTGCGCGTTCGTGGCGACTGCCGGCGCTCGTATCTTTGTAATCGATCAGGACGTTGGAATCGAGCGCGACGGCCGGCATTCAGGCGTCCTCGTCGAGTTCCGGATCGCGCTCGCGTCCGGCGAGATCGTGTGTCTCGACGCTGTCCCCACCCAGCGGGGCTTTCAGACCGTCGTCCTCGAACGCTCCGTAGCGCTGTCGGACAAGTTCGACCGAGAGATCGCCGCCCTCGCCGATCTCCCACCGGAGCTTGTCCCCGCTCTCGATGTCGAGGCGACGACGGAGCGACGCCGGGATCGTCACCATCCCGCGCTCGCTGACTGCCGTTTCCTCCGGATGGTCGGTCGCCATACCGATCGATACGGACCGTCGATACCATACATGTTGCGCTGCATGCACCGGTTTACTCTTCGGCGTTGTTGACCAGCTCGTAGGAGTGTTCGCTCATGTCGTCCTCGGCGAAGACGAACACCCGTCCGCGGGCGACTTCCGGATCGCCCTCGACGAACACCCGATGGCCCTTCGTCCACACCTCGACCCCCGGGAAGACCTCCTCGCGCTCCCCCGGATCGACCAGCACCCGCCCGACGCCCGTCGATTCGAGCACGTCGTCGTGGGTCTTGAGATCATTGACATAAACCATCACGCCCTCGGTTTCGGTGGGATCGGTCACGAGCACGTGGACCTCCTTTCCGGGCGGCGTTCTGAGGGTGTCGCTCACCTTCTCCGGCACGCCGTGGTAGAACACCTCCCGGCCGTCGGTGTACCTGACCGCGACGCCGCTTTCCCGTAGCTCGATCCCCAGCGTCGAGGGCGAGACGTTGCTGCGTTGGCTCATTACTCACCCTACCGGGTCCCGGCGGAAAAACGCCGCGTTCGAAGCCCGTAAGTACGGACCCCGAGTGGGTCGGGTATGACCGGCAGAGCACGTGCGCCCGCCGCGGGCACGATCCTCAACGCGCTCGCGAACGAACGGGGCGCGGCCTTTGCGATCGATCTGGAAACGACCGCGACCGTCTCGCTCGATAGTTCCGACGAGGTCCGCGGCGAGATCGACGGCGCGCCCGAGGCCGACACCGCGCTGATCGAGCGCTGCGTGGAACTCGCCATCGAGGAGTACGGCGAGGAAAAGACGCAGGCGGGCGGTACGGTGCGCACCGAGAGCGAGGTGCCGCTTGCCGCCGGACTGAAGAGTTCGAGCGCCGCGGCGAACGCGACGGTGCTCGCGACGGCGGACGCGCTCGGCGTCGAAGTGGATCGATTGGACGCCTGCCGGCTCGGCGTCCGGGCGGCCCGCGAGGTGGGAGTTACAGTCACGGGAGCGTTCGACGACGCCTCGGCGTCGATGCTCGGGGGCGTCACCATCACCGACAACGCCGAAGACGAGCTGCTCGCCCACGAGACGGTCGAGTGGGACGTCCTCGTGTGGACGCCGCCCGAACAGGCCTTCAGTGCCGACGCCGACGTCGAGGCCTGTCGGAAGATTGGGTCAGTGGCGGACGTCGTGGCGGAACTCGCTCTCCAGGGTCGCTACGGCCCGGCGATGACGGTAAACGGCTTTGCGTTCTGCGGGG
>JAWARX010000354.1:0-2934 GCA_038893155.1 Halalkalicoccus sp. | reverse complement strand
ACTGCTTGTTGAAATATCTCGTTGGCCATGTGGTCAGTCGTATTTTTCGAATCCCATGTCTCGCGCCCGCTCGCGGAAGGCCTGTCGACACATCCAGATGTCGTACTTGCCGATCAGGCCCTGCTTGCGGCCGGTGACGACGCACTGTTTTTGTTGGCCCGTCCGTTGACCGTCGTCGTTCTCGTCGGTCACCTCCCATCACCGCCGAGCCGGGTCAGTTCGTCTCCTCGATCGGGACGTACGATCCCTCTCGTGCGGTTATCCACTCGGTAGTCCCCAGCGGATCCTCGGAGTCGACCGGGAAGATCGTACACTCGTCGGGCCCGTTCTCCCGCGTCTCGACGATCGCTCGACAGTCGATCGTCGGATAGTGCTCCTCGGGGTCGTCGCGACGACGGTCGGTCGTCGTGTGGTCTCTCTCGCTCACGTGAGTCGTGTCGGCGTGCGCCCATCAGTCGGCGATCCCCATCTCCTCGGCCGCCTCGTGATCGTGCTCCGCGTGGTCTGCCGGTTCGTTTTCGAACCGCGGGAACCGGTCCTCGAACGCCGACCAGTCGGCGTCCATCTCCCCGTCGGAGAGCACCGCCTCCGACAGCGCACCGCGGACCGTTCCGTGGTCCACGTCCGTCCCGATGACCACCAGCTGGGTGCCCCGGTCCCCCCACCGTTCGTCCCAGGCGTCTCGGATCTCCGGGTGAGTCTCGAAGACCTCGGCGCGCTCGGGTTCGGGGAGCGTCGCGACCCACGGCCCGCCGGGCGCGACCCGGATCGACCGACCGGCGAGACTCAGCGTCAGCGCGAACTCCTCGCGGCCCGCGATCCAGAAGTGTCCCTTCGCCCTGAGGACCTCGTCAGGCAGCGACTCGAGGGCGTCGGCGAACCGATCAGGATGGAGCGGCCGACGCGTCTCGAAGACGAACGAGCTGACCCCGTGTTCTTCCTCGGCGGACGCGTGGGGCTCGCGCAGCTCTCGGATCCAGCCGGCCGACTGACTTGCCGCTTCGAAGTCGAAGCGGCCCGTATCGAGGATCTCTTCGGGATCGATCCGCCCGTGCTCGGTGCGGACGATCTTCGCCCGCGGCTGGAGGGTCTCGATCGCCTCCTCGAGATCGAGGAGGGTCTCCTCGTCGACGAGATCGCACTTGTTCAAAAGCAGGACGTCGCAGAACTCGATCCCCTCGACGATCAGGTCGCCGAGTTCCTTTTCGGTATCACCGTCCATCAGCGATTCCTCGGAGCGAAACGCGTCCCAGAACGCGTACGCGTCGACGACCGTGACCGTCGTGTCCAGCGTGTAGTAGTCCATCGGCTCGATGCCGGTCTCCTCGTAGAAACCAGTGGGATCGAGATCCGTCTCGTCGAACCCCAACGTCAGGGTCTGGGCGACCGGCATCGGCTCCGCGACGCCCGTGGACTCGATCAGCAGCTGGTCGAACTCGCGTTCTTGGGCGAGCTTGCCGATGGCGTCGAGGAGGTCGCCCCGGAGTTCACAGCAGATGCAGCCGTCCGAGAGCTCGATGATCTCCTCCTCGTCCTCGGAGATGTCCGACGCTTCGGCGACGAGTTCGGCGTCGACGTTCACCTCGCCCATGTCGTTGACGAGCACCGCGATCTCCCGCTCGCTTTCGCGCAGGACGTGGTTGAGCACCGTCGTCTTCCCGGCGCCCAGATTGCCGCTCAGTACCGTGACTGGAATCGACTGGTCTGATGCCACTGATAATAAGAAAACGCTCTACTTTAATAATTCTTGCTATTACAATCGTAGCTCTTAATATACGGAGCAAGATAGTGACGGTCGATGATCGGCCGAGTCGCGTCGCGGACGGGCGGGAACGGCGAGGGAGCTCTCGGGGTCGGGGAGCCACCTCGATGACCGACGAGAGCGGCCGGGAGACGGTGGTGGTCGTCGGCAAAGAGAGCGTCGGGAAGTCCGAACTGGTCGCCTCGCTGTCGGGGACGACCCCGAAAAGCGGGAACTTCCGCGGGACGACCGTCGAGAGCGAGGTCTACGAGACGAGCGAGTACCGGTTCGTCGACACCCCCGGGATCACCCTCGACGCCGACACGGAGACGACCCGCGAGGCGCTCGCGGCGCTCGAGGAGGGGGAAACGGTGCTGCTGGTCGTCCCGGCGACGAGCGTCGACGAGGATCTCGCGGACCTCCTGGCGCTGGTCGAGGGAAAACTCGGAGCCGTCGTCGTCACGTTCTGGGACAAGGTCGACGATCGCGACGCCGGCGAGCGGGCTCTCGGGGAGCTGAGCGAGGATCTCAGTGTTCCTACCGTCCCGGTCGACGCCCGGAGCCTCGACCGGGCGGTCGCCGACGGCGGCGAACCGGCAGCGGGCGGCTCCGACGGGACCGGCGCACACGCCGCCCACGTGTTCGACGCGATCGAGGCGGCGGGGCGGCTCCCCGGCGGAGTGCGGACGCGGGTCGGCCGTCACGTCGAACCCCCCGAATCGGTCTTCGAGCGAGCGTACGTCGGGCCGGTCGCGAGCGGGCTGGCCCTCCTGTTGCCCGCGATCGTGGCGGTGTGGTTCGCCCTCTCGATCGCAGACCGGGTCGAACCCGCAGTCGAGACGGCGCTCTCCCCGGCGCTGGCGTGGGCGGCGACGCTGCCGGAGCCGCTCTCGGCTGTTCTCGCCGCCGACTACGGCCTGCTCGCGATGGGGCCGTTCCTGTTCGTCTGGGCCGGTCCGACGATGATCATCTTCGCCGCCTTCATCGGTGCGTACAAGGCCAGCGGGCTTATTACCCGGATCACGGCGGCGCTCCACCCGGCGATGGTCCGGGTCGGGCTGACCGGTCACGACCTCGTCCGGGTGGTGATGGGCTTTGGCTGTAACGTCCCCGCGGTGACCAGCACCCGGAGCTGTTCGTCCTGCACGCGCTGTACGACCATCTCGGCGATCTCCTTCGGCTCGGCCTGCTCG
>JAWARX010000353.1:0-2958 GCA_038893155.1 Halalkalicoccus sp. | reverse complement strand
GCGAGCTGGCGACGAACTCGTTCCGTGGGTGTCGAGGCGATCACCGGTACGCCCGGACGGTACTTCGCCATCTTCAGTGCGGTGTAGCCCGACTCGCTCGCGGCGACCACCGCGCTCGCGTCCAGATCGCGCGCGAGATACCGCGCCGCTCGGGCAAGCGCCTCGGTCCGCGAGTCGCTGGGTGCCGGAACCCGCCCCTCGCGGAGTTCGGCGTACTCCCCGCTGCGCTCGACCTCGCGGACGATGCTGTCCATCGTCTCGACCACCCGCACGGGATGCTCGCCGATCGCGGTCTCCCCCGAGAGCATCACCGCGTCGGTGCCGTCGAGCACGGCGTTGGCGACGTCCGAGGCCTCCGCGCGGGTCGGTCGCCGGGAGTGGATCATCGAATCGAGCATCTCGGTGGCGGTGATGACCGGCGCGCCCGCGTCGCGACACCGCCGGATGATGCGTTTCTGGATCATCGGGACGTCCTCCATGGGACACTCCACGCCGAGATCGCCACGCGCGACCATGACCCCGTACGAGGCGTCGACGATCTCCCCGAGGTTCTCGACCGCGCCCGCCCGCTCGATCTTCGAGACGATCGGGATCTGCCCGCCGAACTCCTCGATCGTCGCGCCGACCTCGTAGACGTCTTCGGCGTCGCGAACGAACGACGCGGCGACGAAGTCCACCTCCTTTTCGGTGGCGAGTTCGAGATCCCGGCGGTCCTTCTCGGTGACCACGTCCAGATCGAGGTCGACACCGGGGACGTTGACGCCTTTTCGTCCGCCCAGTTCGCCGCCGCTCTCGACGCGGGCGATCACCGCCCCGCCTTCGACCGCCTCGACGGTCGTCTCGATCAGCCCGTCGTCGAGCAGCACGTGATCGCCGACCTCGACGCCGTCGAGCGGGATCGAGAGGCCGACCTCCGCGGGGGTCGCCTCGTCGCCCTCGACGAAGCGCACTCTGGAGTCGGGTTCGAGCTCGATCGACTCCTCCAGGGGTGCGGTGCGGATCTCCGGTCCCTTCGTGTCGAGCATCACCGCGAGCGGGTTCTCGGTTCCCTCGTCGATCTCCTTGACGAGGTCGATCAGCTCGGCGCGATCCTCGAGGCTGCCGTGGCTCGCGTTCAGCCGAGCGACGGACATGCCCGCGTCGGCCAGCCCGCGGATCGTGCGCCGGTCGGCGGAGGCCGGCCCGAGCGTACAGACGATCTTCGCGTTTCTCATGGGGGCTGTAGACGGCAAGCCGGCAAAAAGCCCAACGGTTACTCCGGATCCGAAACAACCCTCGGGCGAAGGCCTATGAGTCCGCGCGGCCAACCCCGCGTTATGCCCACGTACGCCTCGCTGGTCGACGTCGAGGACCGGAAGTTCCAGAACGTCCAGGAGCTGGCCTCGCTGTGGGGCGAGATCCGCACGGAGCTCGAACGCTTCGACGTGCGCATCGAGGAGTCGTACGCCGTGCTGGGCGAGTACGACTTCATCCTGATCTTCGAGGCCCCCGATCGGGACAGCGTGGTCCAGGCCGCGCTGACGATCCAGGGCTACGGGCTGGACATGCAGACGATGGAGGTCACCCCGACGGAGCACTTCGCGGATCTGGTCGAGGACCGGTAAGGATCTACGAGCTTGTGTCGTAATGGAGGCTGATACGTGTAGGCCACTGCGCAAGAACAGCGTGAAACGCTATGCTTCGGCACCTCGTACGACGACTATGGAAAGAACAATCGATGGCTTCAAACCGAATGGGTATCCCGACGTCGCCCCGTATCTGGTTGTAGAGAGCGCACCGCGGCTTCTCGAATTCTTGAAGAACGCCTTCGATGCGACTGAGCGTCGCCGCGAGACAGATCTCGAGGGCTCGATCCGCCACGTGGAGGTTCAGATCGGCGATGCGATCGTAATGGTGGGTCAGGGAAGCGACGGGATGGAACCGTTCCCTTCGATGGTCCACGTCTACGTTCCAGATGTCGACGACGCCTACCAGCGCGCGCTCGGAACGGGGGCCGTCGCCGTTAGAGAGCCGCTGCAGACAGAAGGAGAAACCGATCGGCGTGGGTTATTCGAGGATCCGCTCGGCAACACGTGGGCCGTTTCGACACAGGTCGACTCCTAAATACCGGACGCGTGTCGTACAATTAGTACACTAATAATCAAATTGGATTCTGAACGAACCACCCAACAGGGGCTGCCGGAGAGTACATATGAACTTGCAGAAGGTAACGGGCATGTTCGAGGATTTGATCGAAAAGGAGACGATGTGGGCCAGACACTCGAACCCGAAGAGCGGCTGGAGCCGAATGGCCGCATGGTTCGTGTTCGTGGGCGCTCTCTACCGTCGAAAATGGATGGTAGTCGGACTCACCGTTCTGTTCCTGATAATCAATCCGGTTTTATTCCGCGAACCACCTGGAGAATCAGACGACTGGATGTACAAGGTCGTACGGGCTGAAGAACGCTGGACGAACGACGGGAACCGTCTCATCGGCCTCAGCTATCCACAGATTCTCAATACGGTGAGCATACCGATTCAGTTCTATGCGCTCTACGCTGCGTACAAGCGGAAGCCAGTCTCGACGGTGGTGTTCTCAGTCGCTTCACAGGGACTCAACTAGTGGTGTATGAAGGAAATCATCGATTACTACGAAAGAGGTGATTCAGGGGACAACCAACCCGGTTAGGTGAAGCTCTGCGATATTTATACTCGATGTTCAACGTTCCGATTTTGACGGAAATCAGCTATATCAGCAACTGCTTCATCCGATTCGGATGAGACGGCAGATCCAATGTGTGAACAATTGTGTACCTCTCTTGGGACGAGCTACCTATTGAGTCGTCGCTAGCGACGGTCCGGCTATCAAAACCATGTGAAAACTCAGACTAACCCACGATCACCTGACCTTCGTCCCCGGCTCGCTCTCCCCGAGCGTCGAAAGCAGGTCGGCCGGCGCGGCTTCGGGGAGGGGAAGGG
>JAWARX010000352.1:0-2963 GCA_038893155.1 Halalkalicoccus sp. | reverse complement strand
CCGTCCGAGTGGATCGGCGCGTCGACCTCGCCGCCGATCCCGGCGTCGTCCCCGATCGCGATGTGGACGGTTCCGGCGGCCTTCTCGTCCAGCAGGACGCTTCCCACCAGCTCGGTCACGGCGACGTTCGTCCCGATCCCCAGCTCGGCGAGGTTGTAGGCGTCCCGGCCCACTTCCGCCTCGGCCTCCTCCAGCTCGGCGCGCACGTCGGGGTCGCTGACCGAGGTGACGTAGCCCTCCTCCACTTCGATCTCGATTTGGCGGTCGAGCAGCCCGTGGGGGTGCATCGTCCCGTCGACCACGTAGGTCCCGTTCGCGTTCTCGGGACTGACGAACACCTCTCCGGCGGGAAGGTTCGAGAAGTCGCCCGGCTCGTGGACGATCCCCGTATCGGAGAGCCACTCCCGGTCGCCCGGTTCGAACATGATGTCGGTGCCCTGCGGGGAGGTCACGCGGATCTCCGCCGCGCCGGCGACCCGTTCGAGCATCCGGTCGCACTCCTCGCGGATGCGCTCGTAGTCGGCCTCCAGCCCCGTGGTGAAGACTTCCTCGGTAATCCCCAGGAGGGTGGCCGCCCGCGCGCCCGCGTCGGTGGCCGCGCCGCGCGCGCGGGTGTGGCTCAGGCTCTTCGAGGTGGGTGCGAGCACCACGTCCGCACCGCGCATGGCCGCTGCCACGGGTTCGGGCGGCTCCGCGCCGTGTTGCGGTCCCGGCGGGTATCTGAGGAGGACCGTATCGGGGGTGATCTCGCGGGCGACCTCGTAGAGCGCCTCGCCGATTCGCTCTCGTTCGTCGTCGGTGACGATCGCACACGACTCTCCGGCTTCGAGCGCCAGACACTGGCGCACCGCGGTTTCGGCGGCGGGTCGGAGGTTCATACTCGTTTCTCGGACGGCGGAAGGATAGTCGTGGCGATCACCGGAGGAAATCGAGCGCCCACCGCGTCAGTTCGGAGCCGACGAGCACGCCGCCCTCGGCTCTGGAGAGTCGGTGGCCGCTCCACAGCGAGACGGTGACGAAAGCCGTGACCGCGAGCAGCCAGCCCAGATCAGCGAGCGCGGCCGGGTCGACCGCCAGCGGTCGAACGAGCCCCGCGATCCCGAGGACGCCCAGCGCGTTGAACACGTTGCTCCCGAGCAAGTTGCCGACGGAAACGCCCATCTGCCCGCGCCGGAGCGCGAGCACCGAGACGGCGAACTCGGGGGTCGACGTGCCCGCGGCGACGACGGTCGCGCCGATGGCCCACTCCGAGACGCCGACCGCCCGCGCGAGATCGACCGCCGCGCCCACCAGCACGTCGCCGCTCACGAGCACGATCGCCAATCCGACGATCAGGACGAGCGGATCGCGGGCGCGAAGCGTTCCCTCCTCCCCGTCCGCGCTCGGAGCCGCGCCGACCCGCGCGAGCGCGAGCAGGTAACCCGCGAACGCGAACACCAGCACCGCGGCTTCGAGCCGTCCGAGGTACAGATCCACGAGGGCGAGCGCGGCGAGCGCGCTCGCGCCGAACAGCACGATCCCGTCGCGCCTGGCGAGCGAACGGGGGACTGCGACGCTTCCGAACAGCGCGACGAACCCGAGGATCAACGCGAGGTTGAACACGTTCGATCCGATCACGTTGCCGACGGCGATGTCGCCGGTCCCCGCGAGGGCGGCCTCGAGGGTCACGGCGACCTCCGGCAGCGACGTGCCGACCGCGACGACCGTCAGCCCGATCGCCACCTCGGAAATGCCCAGCCGCCGGGCGAGTCGAACGGCGCTCTCGACGAACAGGCGCGCACCCAGCCAGAGGCCGACCACCGATCCCGCAAGCAGCGCGATCGGGACGACGAGATCGACGACCACCCGCCTATCGCTCCAGTGCCTCGATCGCCACGAGCGACTCGCCCGTCAGCGCGCGGACGTACGCCCCGCCCGCGATCGAGACGTGCGAGAAGTCGGCCTCGTCGAGTCCGTACATCCCGATCGCCCGCGACGTGTCGCCCCCGCCGACCACCGAAAAACAGTCGGTTTCGGCGATGGCTTCGAGAACCCCGACCGTGCCGTCCGCAAAGCGTTCGTCCTCGAAGACGCCGAGCGCGCCCTTGACGAAGACGGCCTCGCTGTCCTCGACGACCGGCGCGTACTCCGCCACTGTCTCCGTCCCGACGTCGAGGAAGGAGGTTTCCTTTTCCGTGCCCTCGACGGCGACCTCCGCTCGCTTGTTTCCCCCCTCGTATGCGAGATCGACGGGAAGTCTGATACGATCGCCGTAGGAATCGAGCAGCTCCCGGATGGTGTTCTCCTGTTCGTCCCACTGTTCGTCGAAAAAGTCCGTTCCCCCGACGTCGTAGCCCACCTCGTGGCCCGCCGCGCGAAGAAAGAGTTCGCCGACGATCCCGCCGAGGAGAAAGCTGTCGACGGTGTCCTCGACGCGCTCCATGACGTGGATGAGATCGTCGGCCTTGGTCCCCCCGAGAACCATCGCGACGCGGCCGTCGAATTCGCGCTGTTGAATCGCGGAGTTGGCCTCGTACTCGGCCTCCATGACCCGGCCCGCATACGAATCCATCACCTGCGGGAAGCCGACGATCGAGGCGTGCCCGCGGTGGGCCGTCGAGTAGGCGTCGTTGACGTAGGCGTCGAACTCCTTCGAGAGGGTCTCGACCAAGGCGCTCTCTGCGTGCTCCTCGGGCGTTCGGTCGGCGAGTTCCTCGTCGACCATCCGGACGTTTTCGAGAAGCAGGATCTCACCGCCGTCGAGATCCCTGACCGCCTCCAGAGCGGCTTCGCCGTAGGTGTCGGGGACGTAGCGCACCTCGCGGGCGAGATGCTCCGAGAGGATGTTCGCGTGGTCTTCGAGCGTGACGAACGTCTCGCGGCCGGGGCGGCCCTGGTGGGCCAGCACGGCGACCGCGTGGCCGGCGTCGGCAAGCTCCCGGAGCGTGTCGGCGTGGCGCGAGAAACGACAGTTATCCCGCACC
>JAWARX010000351.1:0-2965 GCA_038893155.1 Halalkalicoccus sp. | reverse complement strand
ACTGTTCTGCCTGTATCTCGCGATCGGCCCGCACGGCAGCACGCGCCTCGGCCCCGACGACTCGAGGCCCGACTACAGCTACCTCACCTGGTTCGCGATGCTGTTCAGCGCCGGGATGGGGATCGGGCTGATGTTCTGGAGCGTCGGCGAGCCGATCTGGCACTACAGCGCGCCGCCGTTCGGCGAGGCAGAAACGGCCGCGGCCGCCGAGACTGCGATGGTCGCGACCTACTTTCACTGGGGAGTCCACCCGTGGGCGATCTACGGGCTGGTCGGGCTCGGGCTCGCGTTCTACTCGTACAACCGGGGGCTCCCGCTTACGTTCCGATCGCTGTTCTGGCCGCTGCTGGGCGAGCGCATCTACGGCTGGCCGGGCCACCTCGTCGACACGCTCGCGGTGTTCGCGACCGTCTTCGGTCTCGCGACGTCGCTTGGCCTCGGCGCGGGACAGATCAACGCCGGGTTGAACTACATCTCCGGTGAGTTCCTCGGTCCGACCCTTCCCGTCACGGACGGCGTACAGGTGGCCCTCATCGCGAGCATCACGGCGTTCGCCGTCGTCTCCGTCTGGGCGGGACTCGACAGGGGCGTGCGGCGGCTGAGCCAGCTCAACGTCTATCTCATGGTCTCCCTGCTCGGGACGATCCTGATCATCGGTCCGACCGTCTTCATTCTGGGGACGTTCGTTCAGGGACTGGGGGCATACCTCCACGCCCTCCCCGAGCTCGCGTTCTGGACGGCGAGCTACGAAGGCGGGGGCGAGTGGCAGGCCGATTGGACGATCTTCTACTGGGGCTGGTGGATCGCGTGGTCCCCGTTCGTCGGCATGTTCATCGCCCGTATCTCGAAGGGGCGGACCATCCGAGAGTTCGTCCTGGCCGTGTTGCTCCTGCCGGCGCTGTTCTCGTTCATCTGGATGTCGGCGTTCGGCGGCACCGCGCTCCACTTCGAGCTGTTCACCGAATCGAGCATCGTCGAGGCGATGCAGGCCGACGAGGCCGTCGCCATGTTCGAGCTGTTCGCGCTCCTGTCGCTTTCGGCCCTGCTGTCGGTCGTCGCCATCGTCCTCGTCGTCTCATTTTTCGTCACCTCCTCGGACTCCGGCTCGCTGGTTCTCGGTAGCATCACCGAGGGCGGAAAGGACGACGCGACCCGGCCCACCCGGGTCACGTGGGCGGTCTTCGAGGGCGCGATCGCCGCCGTGTTGCTCGTCGGCGGTGGGCTGACCGCCCTCCAGACGGCGTCGATCGCGACGGGGCTGCCCTTCGCGTTCGTTCTGCTTCTCATCTGTTACACCCTGTGGATGGGATTCTCTAGCGAGTACCGGCTCCTCGAGTCCAAGGAGGTCCAGCGTCGGATCGACGGCATCGACGACGAGAAGCTCCCGGGATCGGACGATCGCCCGGCCCCGACGGACGACTGACCGCCAGGATCGGCCGTACCGGTTCAGCGGGCGTTGACGATCTCGGCGGCGTAGCCGCGATCCTCGATCGCCTCGATGATCGTCCGCGAGTGGTTCGCTCCCGCGGTGACGAGCTGGAAGACGAGGTACGCCTCGCCGACGTTGAGGTCCTCGACCGCCCGCTCGTGGCGCACGGTCCGGATGTTCGCGTCGTGGTCGGCGATGACTCGCGAGAGCTCGGCCATGCGCCCGGGCTGGTCGTCGATCCGCACCCGCATGTGCAACAGCTGTTCGCGGTCGGTCAGCGCGTGGACGAGCACGGTCTGGAGCATCGGCATGTCGAGGTTGCCCCCACACAGAAGCGCCGTGACCGTCTCGCCGCTCACGTCGACCGCCCCACTCAGCAGCGCGGCGACGCCGGCCGCACCCGCCCCCTCGACGAGCTGTTTCGCCCGTTCGAGCAACAGCAAGATCGCGGAGGCGATCTCGTCGTCCGAGACGGTGACCACCTCGTCGACGTGCTCCTCGATGATCCCGAACGTGAGCTCCGAGACGCCGCCCGTGGCGATCCCGTCGGCGATGGTCCGGACCGACTCCAGCGTCTGGGGCGTCCCCTTTTGCAGGCTCTGGGGCACCGGCGCGGCCGCCTCGGCCTGGACGCCGACGATCCGGACCTCGGGGGCGAGCTCGGCGAAGGCGAGCGCGATCCCCGAAATGAGGCCGCCGCCGCCGATCGGCACGACCACGGTGTCGACGTCGGGACAGTCCTCGGCCATCTCCACTCCCAGGGTGCCTTGCCCGGCGACGATCTCGGGGTCGTCGTAGGCGTGGACGAACGTCGCATCGCCCCCCGAGGCCAGCTCCTTCGCGTGGGCCATCGCCGCCCGGAAGTCCCGACCGTGGAGCTCGACGGTCGCGCCGTACCCTCGCGTCGCGTCGATCTTCGTCTGCGGGGCGGTCGTGGGCATGACGATCGTCGAGTCGATCCCCAGCGTCGTCGCGGCGAGCGCGACGCCCTGGGCGTGGTTGCCCGCGCTCGCGGCGACCGCGTGCTCGACGTCGCCCTCGGCGACCGCCCGCGAGAGCGTGTTGTACGCGCCCCGCGTCTTGAACGAACCCGTCCACTGGAGGTGCTCCATCTTCAGGTGGACCTCGGCGTCGAGCATCGCGCCAAGCGACGTGCTGCGCTCGACGGGCGTTCGCTTGACGACGCCCTCGTCGTCGAGGCGCTCGCCGGCGGCCTCGATGTCCGCGAACGTGACCTGTGGTTCGGATGCGGTCATCGGAGGAGCCTCTCACGGTCGGGATCGAACAGCGGCTCCTCGGCGACGGTGACGGGATACCGATCGCCCTCGAACTCGACCTCGAGGGAGACCCCGGCCTCGGCGCGTTCGGGAGGCAGGTAGCCGTAGGCGATCCCCGCGTCGACGCTGTAACCGTAGTCTGCGGCCTTTACGTGGCCGATCACCTCCTCGCCGTCGAGGATCGGCTTGCCGCCATCGACGACGTCACCTTCCCTATCGAACGTCATCGGGACGATCCGCCGGTCGACGCCCGATTCCT
>JAWARX010000350.1:0-2965 GCA_038893155.1 Halalkalicoccus sp. | reverse complement strand
CCAGGACAGCAGGGCGCGGCACACGATCGTGCGCCGCTTCCGGGAACCAGCCGTTCCCCGCCCCGCTCGTGCGGCCGCCGCGGGTGACGGCCGCACTCGCCCCGGCCACCGCATCGCGAACAGCCACCGCAACCGCACCGCAGACAGGCAACACAGGCACCACGGCCACGACAGCAACCAATGCACCCTGAAACCCCCACACCATGAGCTCCGACGTACCCAACCCGAACATCGACGCCGCACGGATCGACACCGTCCGCATCGAAGAGGAGATGGAACAGTCATATATCGATTATGCGATGAGCGTCATCGCGGGTCGGGCCCTGCCGGACGTCCGGGACGGGCTGAAACCCGTCCACCGGCGCATCCTCTATGCGATGCACGAGATGGGCGTAACGAGCCGGTCGGCCCACCGAAAATCCTCCTCGGTCGTCGGCGAGACGATGGGTGATTACCACCCCCATGGCGACAGCGCCATCTACGACACGCTCGTGCGCATGTCCCAGGACTTCTCGATGCGCTACCCCCTGGTGGACGGCCAGGGCAACTTCGGCTCCGTGGACGGCGACCCCGCGGCGGCGATGCGCTACACCGAAGCGCGGATGAGCCCGATCGCTGAGGAGCTGCTCGCGGACATCGAGAAGGACACCGTCGATTTCACCGCCAACTACGACGACCGTCTCGAAGAGCCGGCGGTCCTACCCGCCGCGATCCCGAACCTGCTGATCAACGGCTCGTCGGGCATCGCCGTCGGGATGAGCACGAACGTCCCGCCTCACAATCTGCGAGAGGTGATCGACGCGACGATCCACCTGATCGACGAGCCCGACTGTTCGGTCCCGGACCTGATGGAGTACGTGAAGGGTCCGGACTTCCCGACGGGTGCGAACATCGTCGGGCGCGAGCCGATCCATTCGGCGTACACGACCGGTCGCGGGCGGATCCGCGTGCGCGCGGAGTTCGAACGCGAGCAGGCGGGCAAGCGCGAACGAATCGTCATCACCGAACTGCCCTTCCAGCAGAACAAATCGCGGCTGGTCGAACGCATTGCCGAGGACGTAAACGAGGGCAAGATCGAGGGGATCAGCGACCTCCGCGACGAGTCCGACAGGGACGGGATCCGCATCGCGATCGACTGCAAGCGCGGCGCGAACGTCGACGTCGTCGAGAACCAGCTCCTCGAACACCACCTCGAACGCACGTTCGGCGTGATCAACCTCGCGCTGGTCGACGGCCAGCCTCGCGTGCTCGATCTGAAGGAGACCTTAGAGCACTACGTCGAGCACCGAAAGGAGGTCGTCCGACGGCGCAGCAAATACGATCGAATGTGCTAATGAGGCGGCGACCACCGAGATCGAGCGCCTCGAAACGATCCTCGCCGAGGAAAGCGAACTGCTCTCGGTCATCAAAGCGGAGCTCCGGGAGATCCGCGAGGAGTACGGCGACGACCGGCGAACCAGCATCGTCGAGGGCGGCGACACCGTGCTCCACGAGGACCTGATTCCCGAGGAGGAATCCCTGATCCTCGTCACCGAGGACGACTACGTCAAACGCATGCCAGCGGCGGCGTTCGATCCGCAGGGTCGGGGCGGCAAGGGGATCATCGGCGCGAATCTGAAGGAGGGCGATCGCGTCTCGAAGGTGTTTCGCGCGAACACCCACGACTACCTGCTTTGCTTTACGAACCACGGCAAGGTCTACCAGCTTCGCGGGTTCGAGATCCCCGAAATGGGCCGCACGGCCAGGGGGAAATCGGCGGTGAACATCCTCGACCTCGATCCCGACGAGGAGCTCACGGCGGTGGTGAACACCGACGACTTCGGCGAGGAGGAGTTTTTGACGATGGTCACCGAGCGGGGCTACGTCAAGCGCACCGAGGCGGGCGCCTTCGAGCGGGTTCGTTCCTCGGGGCTGATCGCCGCCTCGCTCGAAGAGGGCGACCGCCTCGTCGACGTGACAGTGACCGACGGCTCGACGGATCTCCTGATCGCCACCGAAAACGGCATGGCGATTCGCTTTCCCGAAGGCGAGGCCCGCGCGATGGGGCGCACCGCCAGAGGCGTCAACGGGATCAAGCTACAGGGCGACGACCGCGTCGTTGGCCTCGTCACCGCCGAGGAGGGTCGCGAGCTGTGTACGATCACCGAAAACGGCTACGGCAAGCGCACGCCTTTCTCGGAGTATCGCACCCAGTCGCGCTACGGCAAAGGGTTGATCGACATCAAAACGGGCGAGCGAAACGGCTCGGTCGCCGCGATCAAATCGGTGGGCGAGGACGACGACCTCGTGGTGATGAGCGACGACGCCCAGATCATGCGGATCCACGCCGAGGATATCTCGACGGTCGGCAGGAACACGATGGGCGTGATCGTCATGCGACTGGCCGACGACGACCACGTCGCGAGCGTCGACGTGATCCCCGAGTCGAGTGCCTAGTTCGGCACTCGCTGCGCGGTTTCGACGGCATCGAGGGCGGCTGCGACGCTTCGAAGCTGCGGACCGGGAGAGACGACTCCGTCGTCGTAGTCGAACTCGATGACCTCGCCGTTTTCGAGCTTCGGGATGTGCGAGTGATAGAGCGCGATACGCGCCGATTCGCGGTCGGTCGTTCCCGATTCTACGATCCGCCCGACGAGCGTCTCGAAGCCGACCGACCCGTCGACCGCTGCGAGATGCTTGATGACGTCCCGGCGATACTCGACGGCCAATACGTCCAGCGTTCGGTCGAGCGATAGCACGGCGGGCTGCTCCTCGACGCCAGGGCAGGTCGAGCTCGCCTCTCCGGCAGGGGTGGCAGTTCGCTCCGACATTTCATCTGTACAATGAGTTCGAAGCTCCCTAAATGCGAGACCAAACCGTTGTGGTGTGGTCGTAGTTATCAATTGATACAGAAGCGGGTGGGCCGAACGCACCCACAGAGAGCGTCGATCCCTCGGAGTCGGCGAGGATTCCGCCGGGACGTCAG
>JAWARX010000349.1:0-2979 GCA_038893155.1 Halalkalicoccus sp. | reverse complement strand
CCGCGTATCTCAGATCGTTCCAGCTCCGACAGCAAATCCTCCGCAAACCGGGTCGAGAAGCACTCAAAGAAATCGTTCAGGCAGTTCTTTGACTCCCCAACAATGTACTTCACAAGAGCGTCGAGCTTAAACCGCCGGGCGGTGGCTACAGCGCGCTCGCGATTCCCTTCGACCACGCGATCAGCCGCTCGTCTTCGCCGTAGCGGACGACACACTGCAAGCCGAGGGGGAGCCCGCCGAGTTCGCCGACGGGTAGCGCCATCGCGGGCAGCCCGCAGTGGGTCCACGGGAGATTCATCACCGGGTCGCCGGTGTCGTCGATCCCTGTCGGCGCGGGTCCGGGCGCGCCCGGACAGAGCCAGACGTCGATCCCCTCGGCGTCCATCGCCCCCTCGACGGCCTCACGGAGCGTGCCCCGACCGGCCCGGGCGTCGCACAGTTCGCCGACGCCGACCGCGTGGCCCTCGCGGATCAGGTCGGCGGTCGCCTCGGCGTAGCGGTCGCCGTGGTCGGCGAACCGCTCGCTGTGCGAGAGGGCGGTCTCGGCGGCGACCAGACGCCGGTGGCGGCCGTTGATCGCGTCGATGTTCCCGAGGAGGTCGACCCGTCGAACCGCGTAGCCGGCGTTTTCCAGCCGATCGACCTGCTCGCGGAACGCCACGAGCGCGTCCTCGTCCGCCTGTTCGAGATACGGCCCCTCGGGGACCCCCAGGGTCGGCTCCTCGACGCTCTCGGGTCGCCAGTGTTCGTACAGCACGCTCGCGGCGAGTTCCGCACCCGCGACGTCCTGCGTGAAGAAGCCGACGTGGTCGACCGACGGGGCGACGGGGAGCACTCCCTCGATCGGGATCCGCCCGTACGTGGGCTTCAGCCCGACGACCCCGCAGAAAGAGGCGGGCCGGATCACCGAGCCGATGGTCTGTGAGCCGAGCGCCAGCGGACAGAGCCCGGCGGCGACCGCCGCGGCCGAGCCGCTGGAGGAGCCTCCTGGCGTGTGCTCCGGGTCGTGGGGGTTGCGCGTCGGGCCCGGTTCGAAGTAGGCGAACTCCGTCGTCACGGTCTTGCCGAGCACCAGCGCGCCGGCTTCCCGTAGCGCGCGCACGCTCGCGGCTTCGGGGCCCGTGATCGCCCCCGGCGGGATCTCTGAGCCGGCTCGCGTGGCGAATCCATCGACGTGGAAGATGTCCTTTACTCCCACGGGAACGCCGAAAAGCGGCGGTCTGCTGGCGGGATCGTCGTATCGGGCTTCGAGCGCACGCGCCTCCCGCCGGAGGCGCTCCCAGCGCCCCGGCTCCGAGAGCAGCGTTTCGATCCGTGGCTCGACGCGCTCCGTTCGCTCTTCGAGCGTCTCGATGTACGCGCCCGGGCTCGTTTCTCCGGTCCGCAGCGACGCGACGACCTTCGCGAGCGGCTCGTCCGATAGCATTCGAGAACCGACGGACCGCCGTCGCTTAATCGTTGAGGGGTCCCACGGTCCGACGGGATCCCACCGGCGTCTCGTCCCCGTCCATCGGTTTCGAGTATGTTTATATACTATCATCGGGAACGCCGCGGTATGTCATCACAAGGTGTCACGGGAGAGACGGTGATCGAGCGGTTCGGCCAGCGCATGGCCGACGTGGTCGAGCGGTGGATGCCGAGTCCGTTCCTGTTCGCGATTATCCTCTCGTATATCGTCTTTCTGGCGGGGATCGTCGTCGAGGGAGCCGGACCCGCCGAGATGGTCTTTTTCTGGTTCGACGGGTTCTGGCTCTTTCTGGAGTTCGCCATGCAGATGACGCTCATCCTGATGACCGGCTACGTCGTCGCCTATCATCCCCGGGTGAACCGACTGCTCCGGCGGCTGACCCACCTTCCGAACGACGGCAAGCAGGCCGCCGCGCTCGTGGGCGCGTTCTCGATGGGAATCGCGTGGATCCACTGGGGCTTCAGCCTCATCATCGGTGCGATCTTCGCCCGCGAGATGGGCAAAACGGCGTACGAGGAGGGGATCGACGCCCACTACCCGCTTCTGTGTGTCGCGGGCTACATGGGGCTGGGGCTGACCTGGCACTGGGGGCTGTCGGGGTCGGCTCCCCTCCTCTTGAACACGCCCGGAAACGAGTTCATCGAGCTCGGACTGATCGACTCGGTGGTCTCGACGACCGAGACGATCTTCAGCACGTATGCCCTCTCGCTGACCGCCAGTTCGATCGTTTTCGCCACGCTCGCGCTGTACGCCCTCGCGCCGAGCGAGGGCGCAAAACCCATCACCCAGTACGTCCCCGAGGAGAACCTCAGCTTCGAGGTCCCCGGTACCGGAACCGAGACGGTCGAGTCCGACACGCCCGCCGACCGGATCGACAACAGCAAACTGCTCGGTGGAGCCATCGCGCTGACGGCGGTCGCGGTCGTCGGCTACACGTTCTTCACCGAGGGGCTCGGCGCGCTCGATCTGAACGTGCTCAACTTCGGGTTCCTGTTTCTCGGGCTGGCGATCTACACGCGCCCGCGGTACTACCGTCAGCGTTTCGGCGACGCCGCCGAGGCCGCCGCGGGCATCATCCTCCTCTTTCCCTTCTTCGCGGGCATCCAAGGGATGATGAACGCCTCGGGGCTCTCGGAGACGCTGGCCGAGTCCATGCTCGCGGTCTCGACGCCCGAGACGTTCCCGGTCGTCGCGTGGCTCACCGCCGGCGTCGTCAACATGTTCGTCCCCTCGGGCGGCGGCGAGTGGATCGTCCTCGGACCGTCGGTGATCGCCGCGGCCCAGGACCTCGGCGTCCCCGTGGGGCAGGCGACGATCGCGTATGCCGTGGGCGACGCCCACACCAACCTGTTCAACCCGTTCTGGGCGCTGCCCCTGCTCGCGATCACCGGAATCAGAGCCCGCGAGATGTTCGGCTACGCGATCACTATGCTCCTCCTCCTGATACCGTTTCTCGCGCTCGCGCTCACGCTGCTCGTGCCCCCGGTCCGCGACGGCGACCCGACCCCGAT
>JAWARX010000348.1:0-2980 GCA_038893155.1 Halalkalicoccus sp. | reverse complement strand
GAGTAGAGTTATATTGGATGGTCAACAGTACTATAGGTATGAGCACGGCAGCACTCACCCACGACCGCACCGAAATCCCGACCGAAATCGAATCAGCCGGATCGAAGCTCGTCTACCTCTATCTCTCGACCGCGGGCGAGGCGACTATCGAGGAGCTCCAGGCCTCGTTGGGCATGAAACAGCTCTCGCTCTACCCGGTCCTCGATACGCTGTCGAGCGACGGGCTCGTCACCCGCGAGGGCGAGCGCTACGCCGTCGCGGCCTGATCGAGCGCGAAGATCCGCTCGTCCGTTTCGAGTCGGCGATCCGGGGCCGGTAGCGCCTCGAATCGCCCGTCCTCGCGTTCGACCCCGAGGACGATACCCTCGTACTCGGCGACCCGCGTTCCCGCGAGCTGCGCGTCCACGGATCGTTCGCTCGCCGCCGAGCGAAACAGCGCGCGAGCGCCTCGCTGTGCGCCGGTGCTCTCGGCGAGCGTCACGAGCCGGTGTTCGGCGGCGTCCAGGGGCGAATCCGCCCGGTCGATCGCGATCGTCGCCGTCTCGCCCGTCGCGTCCCTGAGCTCGCCCGTCGTGACCCGGCTCCTGTCCCGCCAGAGCTGGACCGTGTCGCCGGGACGGGCGTCCGGGGCCGGATCCGCACGCACCGCGACCGCGGCGGTTCCCGACGCGAGCGTCGGCCCGAGCCCGGAGGCCCGCAGGCCGACCGCGAGATCGAGCACCGTCCCGTCCGCCCCGATCTCACAGTCGACGTGCCCGACCTCGTAGTCGTCGGCCAGCCGGGTTTCGAGGCGCTCGCGCAGCTCCACGACCGTCAGCCCGCGTGGGAAGACGAGCGTCGCCCCCTCGAGGCTGGCTTTCGTCTCCTCGGGAACCGGCTCGTAGCCCGGCACGTCCTCGATCGTCGCCGGCAACGTGACCGTTATCACGCGACCGACCGCCCCCACCAGCGGGCTCAGTTCGCCGTCGACCGCCGTTGCGCCGGCGAGCACCGAGGAGTTCGCCGCGAGTCGGTCGCCCGCCCTGCGACCGGCGTCGGCCGCGAGCGCCCCCGCGAGAAACGAAAGCGCGTTGGGCAGCGCGACCGGCAACGCGAGCGGGTCGGTGCCGGCAGCGACGTACTGGGTGAGCGCGACGAGCGTGTTGAGCCAGATCGCGACGGCGCTC
Source organism: Halalkalicoccus sp. (assembly GCA_038893155.1). GTDB lineage: Archaea > Halobacteriota > Halobacteria > Halobacteriales > Halalkalicoccaceae > Halalkalicoccus. The sequence continues at coordinate 1,814 of JAWARX010000348.1, read as the reverse complement.
AGCCCGACGAGCACGCCCAGCCGTGCGGGCATCGCCTCGCGGGCGTAGAGCCGGTAGCCAGCCGCGACCGCGGCCGTGACCGCCCCCGCGAGCGCCGCGAGCGCCACGGTCCGCAGCGCGATCTCGATCGCCGGGACGAGCAGCGCGCTCATCGGACGCTCCCCCGGAGCGCCGCGAGCGCCTCGGGCGAGCCGACCGCGAGCAGCCGCTCTCCGTCGGCGATCGAAACGGAGCCGGTAGCGACGCGCGTCCCCTCCCGACCACGCACCGCGAGCACCCGCGCGCCGGTCTCCTCGAACAGCGCCTCCACGGTTAGCTCTCGGGGACCGTCGACGCCGACCGACCGGAAGCGGAGTCCGGCCCGGACCAGCCGGTCGGCGAGGTCCTCGCCCGCGCGCTCGCCGGCGAGCACCGTCACGCGCACCTCCTCCGCGTCGAGGACCGATCCGACGGCCTCGGGCGGGACCGCGACCGTCACCCGTTTTTCCTCGAGTTCGCCGTCTTCGTCCGGCTGGGCGACGCTCAGGACCGTTCCCGCTATCCCTTCCTCGGAGAGGTCGAGCCGGACGCGATCCCCGCGGTCGGTTCCCGAAGGAACGAGCGTGTCCACCGAGACGGCGCGCCGGCCCGCCGGAACGCGCCGGGAAAAGCCGCCGAGTGCGGGTGCGGCCGCGACCGTAGCGTTCGCTTGCCGATCGATCGAGACGGTCACCGCGGCGAGGTCGTAGGCGGTGTGTAGCCGATCGCGAACCCGGTGTTCGAGCTCCGAGACGGGCAGGTCGGCCGGGAGGGTGATCCGCTCGTCTCCGAGTTTCTCGCGGACGCCCTCGGGCAGGGGCGGGTACCCCTCGACGTTCTCGACGGTTTTGACGCGGACGCGAACCCGCCCGAACCGGCCGGCACGCTCGATCACCTCCGAAGAGAGCGTTCGACGGCGGATCGAGTCCAGCGAGATCCGCCGGGGGAACGACTCGCCCATCTTGTCGCCCTGATTGTGCGCCCAGAACGACGCCATCAACACGACCAGCGCGGCGACGATTCCGACGGGCGTCTCCGAAATCGCGGGATCGAGCAGGCCGAGAAGCCCGCCCGAGACGCCCGCGATCGCCGCCGCGACGACCACGACGGCCAGCCCCGGTACCGTCACGCCGGTGACGTAGCGAAACGAAAAGCCGAGCGCCCACGAGACCAGCGCGGGGATCACCCCGGTCAACACGCCGAGATAGAGGCCCACGAGGAGCTGGGCGAGGATCGAATCGGGCATTGGAAACTCGCTTTACCGGCTCGGATATAGGCCTGTCGCCTTCCCGGATGCCGGAAACGGAACGCATAACAGCATCACCCTCGGACTCCGACTTACAACCGGATGGTCGAACAGATCGCGCTCGCCACGGACTTCGCCCTCATCGTCGTTACGGCGACCGTCATCGGCTTTCTGGCCAAACAGACGGGCCAGCCGACGATCATCGCATACATCCTGACCGGCCTCCTCTTGGGACCGGTCGTTCTCGACGTCGTCACCGAGGAGGGGCTGGTCGAGCTCATGGCCGAACTCGGCCTCGGATTCCTGCTTTTCCTGTTGGGGATCAAGATGCGCTTAGACGACGTTCGGGAGATCCTGCGTCCCATCGTCAACATCGCCGTCTGGCAGACGATCCTCCAGACCGCGCTGGCGTTCGCGGTCGCCTACGCGCTGGGCTTCACGCTCGTCGAAACCGTCATCATCGCCCTGGCGACCGTCTTCGGTGCGACCCCGATCATCGTCAAGATCCTGACCGACAAGGACGAGATCACGGCCCTCCCCGGCAAGATCG
>JAWARX010000347.1:0-3004 GCA_038893155.1 Halalkalicoccus sp. | reverse complement strand
TCTGAGGACGTTCGGATCGAGCTGCTGGATGGCAGCCAGGAACGTCTCGGTGCTCCTGTGTTCGGGCGGCGTCGAGAGGTGCCAGTCGATCAGCTCGCTGTCGGCACAGACGAACGACTCGGTGAACTGATCGGCCAGATGCATCCGGAAGGACTTCGAGGGGAGGTTCTTGATCCCGAAGACGCTCGGGAGGTCGTGCTCGCGCGTACAGCGCGCCCGACAGCGATCGAGTTCCGCTTCGAGCCGGCGATCGATCGCGCGCTGGGGATTCTCGACCGGGTCACACGACTCCAGGAGCGTCGTGGTTTCGGGCATGATCCCAAGGCGCTTCTCGCGGAGAAACGAGAGTGCGTCGGGGTTTTCGGCGAGCGCGGAGAGCTTGACCGACTTGCCGAACGCGCCGACGCGCTTTTTCTGGACGAAAAACTCCTTCAGAAGCGAGTCGATCGCCCAGCCGTGGTACATCACGTCGGCGTCGGCGATCGCCTCGACCCCGCGCTGGTGGATGTGGATCGACTCGCCGATCCCGTTGGTGTATCGGACCGTGTCGATGTCGGTGGTGAAATACGAGCCGTTGATCCCTATCGTCCGGTGGGCCGCGCCGTACTGGTCGGCGAGTTTCTTCGCGACGCGCACCTCCGAGGAGTCGGTCTCGCCGACGGTGTAACAGCACTCGATGTCGGGGATCCCCGCGAGTACGGTCCGGGAGTCGTAACCCGCGCCCAGAAGCAACCCCTTCGTTCCCCGCAGGTCGGCGCGTCGCGAGAGCGCCCGGTCGAGTCGGAGCGCGAGCTCCCCCGCGTAATCGAACTCGCGGGGCCGGTAGACGAACCGCTCCAGCCGGTGGGTAGCGTCCGCCGAAAGGACGCCGTCGAAGGGCGTCCGCGAGACCTCCTCGAAGAGGGTGCGGTCGTCGAGCACCACGCTGATGTGGGCGAGTTCGAACAGCGAGTCGGGATCGAGCGAGAGGGTCGGACAGTCCCGACAGAGCCGGGCGGCGTCGGTGCCGAACGCGCGCGGGCCGGCGGCGTCCGTGTAGAAACACTCCCACGAGCGGATCGGATCGGTGTAGACCGCCGCCCGTTCGCCGTCGTCGATGGCGACGAGATACGAGCCGTTGAGCGCGTCGAGCGCTGCCCGGCCCTGCCGTCGATAGCGTTCGAGCAGCCAGCGTGCGGGTCGCTCGGGGGAACCAGCGATGTAGATCTCGCCCCAGATCACACAGCAGCCCCGATCGCCCTCGTAGGCGGCGCTCCGATGTGGCGCGCCGAGATCCGGATCGCGGATCCCGACGGTGAGCGATCCCGACGAGCAGACCCGGTCGAACGTCTCGGGATCCCGACGGCGCTCGAACTCCTCCCGCCCATCGAACACCCCGAACAGCTCCTTTCCCATTGTATCACACCCCCGTTACTATCGGTACAGGATACGTTGGTACCGGCAGTTGCTGACCGGAACTATATAACTCCACCAGAATCGGGAACGAACGGGACCGGGCACGACCCCCTTCCCCCGGCGACCCGGTTCTACCCCACCAGTATAATAAGCAGTGCCAACTGGATCGAAAGTAGTCTCCAACCGATGTATTGCGGCGAACGGTCTACCGGTGATCACCGCCATCAAAAGGCGAGCGGCCGGCGAGTCGCTGCTTTCGGCGGTCGACGCCGAGGAGATCGCGTGGCGAAAGCGACACAGCGGATTCGATGGAGAGAAAGCGCCTGATCGGTCTCGGGCCGCAGTTCGACCCGGATCGCGGACGGCCCCGTCGAGGGGTTCTATCGAGCCATCGAAGCCCACGAACGGACCAGCGAGATACCGGGTGGGTCCGAGAAGTCGAGCGGAGCCCTGGTTCCGACCTCATTCGAGGGCTTCGGGCAGCGGACGTCGTCCGAGCGAGCGTCAAGGGTTATCCGTCCGTTCGACCTATCCGGAGTATGGCACGCGAGATCAGCGCCGAGCGGTTCGAGCGAATGCAGCGGGCCGGCGAGTCGTTCGCGCTCGTCGACACCTGGCCCGAGGAGAGCTTCGCGGCGTGGCACATGCCCGGCGCGGTCAACTTCCCGTTCGGCAAGACTGAATCGCTCACCGGGGAGCGAGCCGAGGAGTTCGACGCCGTCGTCGACGGCGACCGGCCGATCCTCACCGTCTGTGCGAAGGGGATCTCCTCGCACAACTTCGCCGAGGAGCTCGACGCGGCAGGCTACGACGACGTCGCCGTGATCGACGGCGGGATGGAGGCCTGGAGCGCGGTCTACGACGTCGTCCCGATCGCCTTCGATGGGCTCGAAATACTGCAGGTCCAGCGCCGCGCGAAGGGCTGTCTCGGCTACGTGGTCTGCGATCCGGAGAGCAAAACCGCGGCCGTGATCGACGCGACCCGCCACACCGACGAGTTCCTCGCCGCCGCCCGCGAGCGGGGCTACGAGATCACGGCCGTCCTCGATACGCACGTCCACGCCGATCACGTCTCGGGCGGGCGAGCCCTCGCATCGGATCTCGGGGTCCCGTACTACCTGGGTGAGCGCGCGCGCGAACGCGGCGTGGCCTACGAGTACACGGCCCTGGAGCGAAACGAGGTCCTCACCGTCGGTTCGGTCGAGATCAAGGCGCTGTGGACGCCCGGCCACACGGGCGAGATGGTGAACTACCTCGTCGACGGTTCGGCACTTCTGAGCGCCGACACGCTGTTTGTCGACGGTACCGGCAGGACGGAACGCGAGTTCAGCGAGGACGCCGGCCGCGAGGGTGCACGCATGCAGTTCGAGTCAATCCACCGCACCCTGCTGGCGGAACCCGACTCCGTAACCCTGCTTCCGGGCCACGTCACCGTCACCGACGAGGGCGAGTTCGAGGGTGGCCGGCCGGGCGAGGCGATCCGCGCGACGATCCGGGAGCTTCGAACCGGTCTCAATGTCCTTTCGCTCGATCGGGCGGCGTTCGTCGAGCGAAGTCTGAAGAGTCTCCCCGAGAAGCCGCCGAACTACGAGCGGGTGATCGAGATCAA
>JAWARX010000346.1:0-3017 GCA_038893155.1 Halalkalicoccus sp. | reverse complement strand
GTCTCGGGCTATCTCGGCGGGTGGCGGCGCCCGCCGCGGTCGCGGCTCGTCCCCCTGCCCTCGCCCTTCCGCGGGACCGCGCCCGCGCCGGAGGGCGCCGGGATCGCGGGCCCGAGCCTGACGAACGTGACGATCGCGCTCGCGGTCGTCGGCTGGGGGACGTACGCCCGTGTCGTCCGGTCGGGCGTGCTCTCGATCCGCGAACGCGAGTACGTCGCCGCCTCGCGGCTCGCGGGCACGGGCCACCCCCGGATCGTCGCGGACCACGTCCTCCCGAACGTCCTCGGGCCGGTGATCGTGCTCGCGACGCTCGACACCGGGAAGGTCGTCCTCGCGACGGCGGGGCTGTCCTTCCTCGGGCTGGGCGCACAGCCGCCCACGCCCGAATGGGGAACGATGATCGCCTCGGGGCGGGACTACCTCCAGACCGCCTGGTGGCTCGTCAACGTTCCCGGGCTCGCGATCATGGCGACGGTGCTGGGGTTCACCCTGTTGGGCGACGGGATCCGCGACGCGCTCGATCCCTCGGGGGCGACCGACCGCGGGGGGCGTCGATCGTGAGCCTGCTCGAGATCACGGATGTAGAGGTCGCCTTCAAGACGACCGCGAGCGACGGGACGACCCACCGGACGATCGCCGTCGGCGGCGCGTCGCTGTCGGTCGAGCGCGGCGAGCTGGTCGCGCTCGTCGGCGAGAGCGGCTCCGGGAAGTCGACGCTCGCGCGTTCGATCGTCGGCCTCCACCGGCCCGGCGAGATCCGCGGCGGGTCGATCCGGCTCGACGGCCGCGAGCTCGCTGACGCCGATCCCGAGACGTTTCGACGGGTTCGGGGCCGGCGGGTCGGGCTGGCGTTTCAGGACGCGACGAGCGCGCTCGATCCCGTCTACCCCGTCGGCGAGCAGATCGTCGAAGCGATCGCCGCCGCCGAGGGCGGGGACCGGTCCCTCCTCGCGGCGTTCGGCGTCCCCCCGTTTTGCGATCGAGCGGAGCGACGCAGCCGGCGCGAGCGGGCGGCCGACCTGCTCGCGGACGTCGGCATCGAGAATCCCGAATCCCGGCTTGAGTCCTACCCCCACGAGCTGAGCGGCGGACAGTGCCAGCGCGCGATGCTCGCGACGGCGCTGGCCGGCGATCCCGACCTGCTCGTCTGCGACGAGCCGACCGCGGGCCTCGACGCCATGACGCGGGCACGGGTTCTCGAACTGCTCGCCGGGCTCGCCGGCGAGCGCGACCTCGGGCTGCTCGTCGTCACCCACGATCTGGCCTGCGTCGCCGAACACTGCGATCGCGTGGTCGTCCTCGCGGACGGGCGGGTCGTCGAGTCCGGCCCGACGGCGACCGTCGTGGGCTCGCCGAGCCACCCCGAGACGCGGGCGCTGGTTGAGGCCGCGGCCACCCTCTCGATCGGCGACCATCGACCGCGCTCGGCCGTCGACGGCGGCGTCCCAGCGCCCGTGGATCGCCGGCCGGCGGGCGATCCCGTCGTCGAACTGCGCGAAGTCTCGAAGTCCTACCCGCTCGACCGCTCGCTGGTCGGGCGACTCGGCGGAACCCACGGGACGCACACCGCCCTCGACGGGGTCTCGCTGTCGATCCGGTCCAGGGAGATCGTCGGGCTGGTCGGCGAGAGCGGCGGCGGGAAGTCAACAGTGATAAAGCTGGTCGCCGGCCTGACCGCGCCCACCGCCGGCGAGGTGCGGATCGACGGCCGATCCGTGGGATCCGTCGACGAGCGCAGCCGAGAGCTACGTTCGGCCGTCGGGGTCGTCTTCCAGCAGCCCCGATCGAGCCTCGACCCGCGCTGGACGGTCGGCCGGTCGATCGCCGAGCCGCTGGTCCGGCTCGGATGGCCCGAGGAGCGTCGAACGGAGCGAGTCCGCGAGCTACTGGATCGCATCGGTCTCCCGCAGTCGGCGGCCGAGGCGACGCCCCGACAGCTCTCGGGGGGGCAGGTCCAGCGCGCCGCGGTCGCCCGCGCCGTCGCCCCCGATCCACGCGTCCTGTTGCTCGACGAGCCCGTTTCGGCGCTCGACGCGACGACACGGGCCCGCGTGCTCTCGGTGCTCTCGGAGCTACAGGACCACGAGGAGCGAGCGTGCCTGTTCGTCTCACACGATCTGGGTGCCGTGAGCCGGATCGCCGATCGGGTCGGCGTGCTCGAGGCCGGCCGGCTGGTCGAGATCGACGAGGTCTCGCGGGTCCTCGAAGATCCAGCGCACCCCTACACCCGCCGGCTGCTCGAGTCGGTGCCGACGCTGCCGAGCGGCGTCGCCAGCGAGACGACCCGGTCCGGCTGATCGGCCGCCGGGCGGACCGAACGACCCGTTCGCTCGCACCGCCGCCGTCTCACTCCTCGCGGTCGAAGAACTCGCACATTCGTCGCCGGCCACGACGCGCACGCCGCCAGCGTTCCTCGCCGTCGATCTCCTCGACGCCGACGGGCACCTCCCGGTCGTACCGGGCGTAGTAGCCTTCCGGTGCGACCCAGTCGTTGTAGAACCCCGGGACGACCTCGTTTATCAGGGTGAGCGCGACGCGCGCGCCGTCGCCGGCGTTGACCAGCGCCTGATGGTGCGCGCTCGTGATCCGGCCCGCGGCGTAGACGCCCTCGACGGTCGTCCGGCCGTCGGCGTCGGTCGGGATGACGTCCACGGGTCCGGGCTCCTCAGGTTCGGTCTCGACGCCGAGTTCGTCGAGATACGCGCTCTCTGCCCACGAGGCCGCGACGACGGACCCGGCGTGGAACGATCCGTCGTCGAGCTCGACGGTGAACCCCTCGCCGGCGTCGCGGATCGCCTCGACGGTCGCCTCGCGGAGCTCACAGCCGGCCTCTCGGACGTGCTCCCGGGAGAGTTCGAGGAGCGCCGCCGGCTCGATCCCGGCGGGAAAGCCCAGGTAGTTCTCGACGTACGCACACTTCCCCAGGGTCGAGCGGCCGTCGGCGACGACGACGGTCTCGAGGCCGGCGCGCGCACAGAAGACCGCCGCGGCACAGCCGGCCGGCCCCGCGCCAACGA
>JAWARX010000345.1:0-3042 GCA_038893155.1 Halalkalicoccus sp. | reverse complement strand
GGTAGTCGTAGGCTTCACTCTCGTCAGTCCGATTGTTGGTGACGGTGTATTTGAGCCTGAGACGTTCGGGGCGTGAGGTGTCTTCATGACCGGTGTCACCTTCGGTGCTCACTGTGAGCGACGCGGTGGGGTCGTCCTTATCACCCCACCACACGGTGCCTTGAGCGCCCGTTTGCTTAGTGAACTCTTTGACGCGATCGACGTCCAAGTGACGACACTGTTCGACGGTCGGTGTATCCGCGTAGGCGTAGCGGCCGGAGCCGAGACCACCCATGTCAGAACAGGTTAGACGGGCCACCGAGAGACGAATCTTCTCCCCCGACGTCGCGGGCGGCCGTCGTACTCGTCACTTGCTTTGCTTTCGTCACTCCAGCGCGATCGAGGATCGCCTCGGCCGCGCGGATTCGTACCTTTTCGTCCTCGGCGTCGAGTAACTCGGCGAGCGTCTCGGCCGCCTTCGGGACGGCCGCCTGGAGTTCGTCGCGAGCGTCGTCGACGGGCGGCCGGGCGTCGCCGGCAGAATCAGCGGTTGCCATACGATGTTTTGGCCCCGATTTTTCATAAATCGTTTGGAAAACCGAAGGGTGTCTTTCGCTCGAGACGACGTCGGTCGGCGTTCAGTCTTGCGATTAGACCGAGCGACGACAGTGGTGAACGCGGAAACCGTGTTGGAAAAGTCTCTGCTCCCTCGAGCAGACCGGACACCGACGGACGTCTCACGTTTTGGAGAGGTCACAAATCGGACAGTGATACCCCACGTCGACGTCGCAAACCCCGACTATACTTTATATAATTCAAATAGCCCCTCGAGCGATCGCGACGGACGGCGTCGGGCGGCGTCGGGCGACATATCACACTCTTGGCAGTGTTTCTGGGTTGTGGCGACGTCGGGTGGCGAGTCCTCACAGGCTCACTATCGTTTGGTCGTCGCCGTCTGTGGTCGTCACGCGCCCCTTGGTCTCGAGTCGGTCGACGGCGTTGCGGACGTCGTCGGGAGAGACGTCGCCGTTCGCGATCGCGCCGACAAGCTGTCCGATCGACACCTCACCACCGTTTCGCCGAAGCGTGTCCATCACGTTCGCTTGCACGCCTTCGAACTCTCCGCTTGGGGGGTCGACGTCCTCGGGTTCGTCGCTGTTGCCGTCGTCGTCACCGCCCGTGTCACGGCTGTTGTCGTCACTCTCGTCGCGGTCCTCGTTGTCACCGTTCTGGTTGAGTCCGGTCTGTTGGGTCGCCGGCTTGACTTCGGTTGCTCCGGGGCGTATCTCGACAATTCTCACGCCGTTCTCGTTGGTCGTCACACGGGCGTTCTCGAAGCGATAGCGATCGTCTTCCTTGAGTCTCGGGATATCACCGGAACCGTCGCGAATGACGTAGTCGATGAGACCGGAACGATCGCGAAGCGTCCCCTCACCCTGAAGCCACGGCTTTGGTTCAAGGACCGTCGAGACGGTCGCCTCAAAAGTTGTGTATCCCGGTTCGAGGCCGTTGATACCGGAGTAGTCGCGATCGCGTAGTCGGTCCGTTGAAGCGTCCCCACTGCTCTCACACTCGAGGTCGACGTCGCCGGTGTTGACGAACATCCCGAGTTCGAACCCATCGATCGTTGCGTCGGCGACCGCGACGTCAATCCCGATACACCGCGTAAAATCCCCATCGGCGATTTCAGTCGTGACTGACGTGGTGGTAACGTAGCCGTCGCCACTCTCGGCGTTATCGCGAAGCCGCGCCCGGTAGTCGTTCACACTGTCGAGCAGGTCCTCACCGCGAACGTCGTGGTCACGGGCGTACCGGCGGACCTGGTCGAATGCCGTCGGGAGCTTCACCCGAAGCTCGCGGGTGTCGTTCACACCGTTCTCGACGACGGTGTAGTGTTCACCCGGCTCAGCGTATCCGGCCGACGCTGCGCGACCGAGCAGGCCGATGAACCGATCCAGGTGTGAGACGTGGTCGGCCCCACCGCCTTCGCCGGCAACGTAGGCGATCGCGTTCTCGACGGCGTCGGTGGTCACGGCCGTTGCATCGGGATCGATACCCAACTCGGCCGCAAACGCACGGTAAAGGGTACATCCAAAGCGGATGGTCTGGAAACCCTGTAGCACCATGTCGTCGAGTACGTCGGCGTCAAGGTCGCGCCGCTCGAGGACGTCGGTCACCTGCTCACGCGACTCTCGCCATAGGGCGCGAAGCTCGTCGGTATCCTGCTCGAGAAGCCACACGTAGAACGCGATCGCGTGGTCCTCGAGCGGAAGCCCGTCGTAGTATTCACCGCCAGCCTTTCCACCGACGAGACGGGCGAACGCACGACTCTGTGGGGTGTCACCGACGACACCGTCACGGGTGAACGTCGTCATGATCGCCCGGCGTTCCTCGGCCGGCCCCTGAATCGGCTGCTCGCCGGCGAGACACACCGGCGCGTTCAGGTGGTAGTTGTCGGTAGTCCGGTCGGCGTTCCCCTTCGATTCGATTCCGCCTTTCGTCGACGTCCGAAGGTAGCGGTGAAGCTTGTCCTTCCGATTCGGGTTCATGTCGGCCGGCTTGTACTCGTCGAATACGACCGGGAGCGCGTTCGTCGACGCGAGCGCGGTGAGCATCGTGAACGGCGTCGATTCGGCGGTGAGCAGCTCGCCGTCCATCCCGAACAGTCGCCACATGGATTCGAGGGTGGCGGTCTTTCCGGCGCCGGTGTCACCGAGCACGTTCAGCAGGTTGAACTCACCTTCCCAGTCCTGGATCAACGGCCGGAGTGTCGCCGCGTAGAACCACCCGAGTACCGGAAGGAACCGCTCGGGGTCGCGGGTTTGCGGGAGTAGCTCGAGTATCTCGGCGACGGCGTCGCGATCGACGTCGTCGGGGTCCGTCGTGTCGGGCGAGAGTTGCCACAGGGGGATCAACTGTGAACTGTCGTCGGTGTAGACGACGCCGGGCTCGTCGGCCCACCCGTCGGCGGTGATCGACCCCTCCGGCGTCACGAACTCGTCGCCGTGAAGGCCGATCTGTTTCGTCCCGCGTCGGATCGGTGCGTCTTGACCGGCGACGAAC
>JAWARX010000344.1:0-3044 GCA_038893155.1 Halalkalicoccus sp. | reverse complement strand
CATCGCCCTATACCAGTTCGTTCGTCCGCGCCGCCATCTCGAGATCCTGCTCGGTGATGCCGCCTTCCTCGTGGCTCGTGAATCGTACCTCGACCTCCTCGTAGCCGACGATCATCTCGGGGTGGTGGAACGCATCTTCTGCGAGTTCGCCGGCCTCGCGGGCGAACTCCAGCCCCGCGAGGTAGTCGTCGAACTCGAAGGTGCGGGTGATCTCCTCGCCGTCTCGCTCCCAGCCCTCGGGCAGTCGCGACTGGATCTCCTCGTCGTCGAGCAGTTCGGCCATACCGGAGCCACGACGCGAGGGGAGATAAAAGTCGGTCCCGTCCGGGGACTCGATTGCCAGTCAGTCGTCTTCGAGCCGGGCGGCGATCTCGGGAGGCATGCCCTCGCTCCCCTCGGGCGCGACGCCCTCGGGCGGTTCGGGCGAGTCCGAGGCGCCCTCGCTGGGATCGAACAGCTGGATCGCGGTGTTGATCGTCTCCCAGTCGTCCTCGGCGGCGGCCTTCCGGAGGCTCTTCGTGGGCGCGGCGAGCAGCTGGCCGACCAGCGCGTCGGCCATCGCCTCGACCGTGCGGCGCTGCTCGTCGGTCACTTCCCCTTGAGATTCGAGCTTCGAGAGCGCGGTCGCGACCTCCGCGCGCTTCGTGCGCTCTGCGCCCTCGTACATCCCGGCGATCACGTCGTCGGCCTGCTTTCGCTTGAACTGATCGAGCAGGTGTTCGAGCTCGCGGTCGATCATCGCCTCGACGCGGGCGGCGGCGGCCGCCCGCTGTGCCTCGGTCTCCTCGGTAACGCTCTGTAAGTCGTCGAGATCGTGAAGCGAGACGGAGTCGACGCCCGCCACCGACGGGTCGACGTCCCGGGGCTGTGCGAGATCCACGACGATACACTCCTCGTCCGGGGGGAACACCTCGGCGTCGAGGACGGGCTCGTTGCTTCCCGTCGCGGCGATCACGACGTCGGCGTCCGCGAGGACGCGATCGAGCGCCGACAGCGAGCGAGCCTCGGCGTCGACTGGCAGTTCCTTTGCGATCCGCTCGGCGCGCGATCGCGTCCGGTTCGCGACGACGAGCGCCGAGAGGTCGTATCGGGACAGCGCCTTCGCGGCGAGGGTCCCCATTTCGCCCGCACCGACGACGAGGGCGTTCGCCCCCTCGAGGTCGCGCTCGCTCGCGATCAGCGAGACGGCGGCGCTCCCCAGCGAGACGACGCCCTCGTTGATCGCCGTCTCCGTGCGGGCGCGCTCGCCGACGTGGATCGCCTTGAGCAGGGCGTCCTCCAGAACGGGACCGACCGCCCCGACCCCGCGGGCCTCGGCGTACGCCTCGCGGAGCTGGCCGATGATCTGGTCCTCGCCGAGCACGAGCGATTCAAGCCCGGCGGCGACCCGAAGCAGGTGTTCGAGGCTCGCCTCGTGATCCGAGTGGACGGCGGCGGGGTCGTCGATCCACCGGTCGAGCGCCGCCCGTCCCGCGGCGTGGTCCGGGGTGACGACGTACGCCTCCGCACGGTTACACGTCTGGAGGGCGAACGCCTCGCTGACGTCCGGCCGAGAGAGGAGGTCCTCGACGAGCGCCCGTTGATCGAGCGTACAGGCGGCGTCGATCTCGTCGACGGTGGCGTTCCGGTGGGTGATGCGCACCCCGGTGATGACGCCGCCGCTCATGGACCGTTCCCCCCGTCGTTCACGCGATCGAGCACGTCTGCAACCACTTGCGAGCGCTTTGTGTCCCCGCTACGTAAATCCTTCCAAACCGCCGACGAGGCGACCGTCGACCGAAGGAGCTCGCGGCGCTGCTCGGCGGGAAGCTCCGAAAGCGCCTCGCGGAGCTCGCCGGCGACCAGCGCCATCTCGCCCGCACCCTCCAGTTCGGGCTCGATCCGTCGGCGAAGCTCCCGGCTCAGCGCCGGACTGTTCGCCCCGGTCGAGATCGCGACGACGACCGGATCCTCCCGAACAGTCGCGGGGACGACGACGCTGCCGGGCTCCCGGGAACCGTGTGTGTCCGCGCGGTTGGCCAGCACGCCCCGCTCGCGGGCCGCACGCTCGATCGCGGCGTTCAGCTCCCCGTCGTCCGTGGCGGCGACGACCAGCGCCGGCTCGGCCCGGTCGAACCAACTCGGGATGTCCTCGGGTGTAGGCGCAGCCCGAACCAGCTCGCTTCCGTCGAACTCTCCCGAGAAGTCGGGGCTCACGACGAGGACGCGGGCCTCGCGCGCAAAGCGCCGGGCCTTCCTGGCCCCGACGCTCCCGCCGCCGAAGACCAGCACGGTCCGATCGGTGAAGTCGTGCAACAACGGGATCATGGCGACCTCATTCGGTGTTCGCGGCGGCGCGCTCGTCGAGCCTGATGCCCGTTTTCTTCAGGATCCGCGTCGAGAACAGGGTGTCCCAGTCGTCCTCACCTACGTCCCAGAACTCGCCCATGCGCTCTTCGACCCGCTCGATGCGCTCTCGGCTCTCCGCTTCGCTGCGGCCGTGGGTCATCGCAAAGAAGTTGTACGGCCAGACGCCCTCGTGGCGCGGACGCTCGTAGCAGTGGGTGACGAACGGCAGCGAAGCGATCGCGGGTCCGACCTCGCTCACCAGATCGTCGGGGACGTTCCAGACGGTCATCCCGTTTTCCGTATAGCCCAGCGCGTAGTGGTTCGGGATGACCCCCACCCGGCGGATCTTCCCCTCCTGGTCGAACCGCTTGATCGTCCCGCGGACCCAGTCCGGATCCGCGTCGAGATCGCGTGCGATCGCCTCGTATGGATCGGAAACGATCGGAAAGCCGTCCTGGATCGCGAGCACGAGGTCGCGTTCGGCGGGCGTCAGTGTGGTGCTATCGGCCGGCTCGACTGCCGGCCCGAGATCCGAGAGATCGAGGTCCCCGTCGGGGATCGGGCCGTCGAGCATGAACTTCGCCTCGACGCGGAACTCCCGCCGTTTGGGCAGGTTGTACGTCCTCTCGCCCGTTTCGTCCTCGATCTCGGCGAGCACCTCCTCGACGCGAGTGCTCACGGTTTCACCGTTCGCTCGTACCGAGGCGCTTCGCGCC
>JAWARX010000343.1:0-3069 GCA_038893155.1 Halalkalicoccus sp. | reverse complement strand
GTAGACCAGCGCTTCTATCTCCTCGCCCGAGAGGTAGATCGGCTTGCCCGAACTGGATTTGGCCTCGATCGCGTAGAACGCGTCGCCGTTTCCCGCCAGCACGTCCGGAAGCTCGCGCTGGGTCGCCCCGCCGCTTGCCGGCGCGCGCATCACCGCAAAGCCGGCCTCGTCCAATCGGTTGACGAGTTCGCGCTCGCGCCTGTCGCCCTTCCGGTTTGCCATCTACGTTCCGTGCTCCCAGCTGTCCATGTACTCGCGCTGCTCCTCCGAAAGCGAGTCGAACTCGACGCCCTCCGCGGCGAGCTTGATCTCCGCGATCTCCTCGTCGAGTTCGTCGGGCACGTCGTGGACGCCCGGCCCGTACTCCCCACCGTTCTCGACTAATTCGCGCACGCAGGCGGCCTGCACGCCGAAGGACTGATCCATCACCTCGACGGGGTGGCCGAGCGCGATCGGCGCGGCGAGGTTGACCAGCCGACCCTCGGCGATCACGTTCAGCCGTCGGCCGTCTTCCATCTCGTAGGCCTCGACGCCGTCGCGCGCCTCGTGCCGATCGACCGCGAGGTCGTCGAGCGCGTCCAGATCGATCTCGATGTCGAAGTGCCCGGCGTTCGCGAGCAACGCGCCGTCCTGCATGGCTTCGAAGTGCTCTCTCACTACGACGTCCCGGTTGCCCGTCGTGGTGAGAAAGACGTCGCCCACTTCGGCGGCTTCCGCCATCGGCATCACGTCGTAGCCTTCCATGTGGGCCTCCAAGGCCCGGCGCGGTTCGACCTCGGTGACGACCACGTTCGCGTTCTGGCCCGCCGCCTTCTTCGCGACGCCCTTCCCGCAGTAGCCGTAGCCGGCGACGACGACCGTCTTGCCGGCCCACGAGAGGTTCGTCGTCATCGCGATCGAGGCGAGCGAGGACTCGCCCGTGCCGTGGACGTTGTCGAACAGCCGCTTCATCGGGGTGTCGTTGACGGCGAACACGGGGTACTTCAGCGCGCCGTCGGCGTCCATCGCGCGAAGCCGGTGAACCCCTGTAGTCGTCTCCTCGCAGCCCCCGAGGATCGAGTCGATGAGTTCGGGGTGCTCCTCGTGGATCGCCGCGACCATGTCCATGCCGTCGTCGACGGTAATGGTTGGTTCGTGGGCGATGACGGCCTCGATGGCGGCGTAGTAGCCCTCGTCGTCGACGCCCCGCACCGCATACGAGGTGATGTTCTCGTGACTGTCCAGCGCCGCGCTCACGTCGTCGTGCGTCGAGAGGGGGTTACAGCCGGTGATGGCGACCTCCGCGCCGCCGTCCGCGAGCGTCTCGACCAGATTGGCCGTCTTGGCCTCGACGTGCATCGCCATCCCGATACGCTCGCCCTCGAACGGTTTGGCCTCCCGGAACTCCTCGCGCAGGTGGGCGAGGATCGGCATGTGCTGGAACGCCCAGTCCATCTTTCGTCGCCCCTCCTCGCGAGCGCTGTCCGGATCGTCGAGGTGCTCGCTGACCGGCGGATACGCCGTCTGGCTCATGGTGTCGGGTGAGCGACCCGCGCCCAAAACCCTACCGAAGGTCGTCTCGGTCCCGGTAGTACCGGGCCATCGCGTCGACGAACAGCACCTTGAGCGCGAACGTGACGAGAAAGCCGACGAACGTTCGCAGCGGGTACCGGCGGTAGGCCGCATACAGGGTGTAGCAATACAGCGGGACGTTCACCGCGTTGAGCAGTTCGGGGTAATCGGTCCCGAACACCGGATTTCCGTCGGCGATCCACGCTCGTTCCCCGAGGACGCCCTCGCTCAGCCAGTTGTCGGTGTTCTCGGGTTCGGGAAACAGGACGGGGTTCGCGACGAGGAAGGCGATCACCGCCCCGAGGGACTTCCACGCGTGACGGTAGAGCGCGAGAAGCAGCGCCGCGCCCGCGAGCATCCGGGTCGCGCCACTCGCGGGGTTCGCGTGCCGACGCCACGCCCGTTCGGACATCGGGGTTCGGATCGCCATGCCCGAACGACGGTCGGCAGCGTCAAAACGGTTCAGTACCAAGCCCCGAAGCTTTGTGCCGGGCGGCCGATTCTCGACTATGAGCTACAGTAACTCCGGCTACCGCACGACGATCGGCTGGTCGCTCCTCAGTTCGGGGATCGTCACGCTGATCCTGAAGGTCATGCCGTTCGACTCCCTGTGGTGGGGCCTGCTGTTGATCGTTGCGGGAATCGCCGTGATGGTCTATCGGTAGGCTCGCGAGGGAGGGGCGATCAGTACTGACCCAGGAGGCCGTCCCGTCGGGCGCGAAGTTGTGCTCGGTGGAAACAGTAGTAGCCGGCGAGGAGGTAGCCCGTCGAGGTGACGACCAGCACCCCGAGCTCGGTCGCCGGGATCGCTCCCAGCGAGAGCCCGCCGTCCATCGCCTGCCGGAGGAGGTAGCTGCCGTGTGAGATCGGCAGTAGCCGCAGCCACTCGTAGCTGCCGACAGGGGCGGCGATCAGCGCGATGAAACCGAACTGGACGAGCTGAAACACGTTCTCGATACGTTTGTAGACGAGCGCCAGCCCGGCGAACGCGAAGCCGATCCCGACGATAGAGGCAAGCGTAAGGACGACCAGGGGACCGACGGTCACCGGGTCGACCGCCAGCCACCGATCGGCCATCGCCATCATGACGAGGAGGAGCGATCCCGCCCAGAGAACGCTCATGAACACGTTCACGAGTGTCTGGGTCGCCATCACGGTTCCGAACCCGTGTGGGGACATGAACAGCCGTTCGAGGGTCCCCCACTGGGCCTCGCGGGTGACGTTCCAGGCCAGCCCGGAGTAGGCCACGATCGCGAGCGTCCAGACGAAAAAGCCGACGATGACCCCGCCCAGTGAGTCGGAGAACGCCGGGCCGGCCACGGTACGGCCGCCGAAGAGGATCAGCCCGAAGAAGATCACGAGCGAGACGAACCGCGTCGCGGTGTTGACCGGGTACCGGAGCAGGAGAATCACCTGCTTGTGGACGAGGACGTACGCGAGCGCCCCCAGCGACGGAGTCGACTCGGTTCGTTCAGGCTCACTCGTCGCCACCAGGTGACACCTCCGGAGCCGTGAGGT
>JAWARX010000342.1:0-3688 GCA_038893155.1 Halalkalicoccus sp. | reverse complement strand
GCGCTGGGAGCCGCCGGCCTCGCCGATCGGAAAGAGGGTGTGGACTGCGGGCGAGAGGTCGCGGCTCTCCGACTTCTCGGGTCTGCCCATCCGGTTGCCGATCCGGGTCGGAGCGCGCTCTCGCACGGTAAAGGGTGCGACCTCCTTGACGGCCTTCATCGCGTTCTCGCCGTCGGCCCACGTGCGGGCCGTCTCGGGGAGCGAGCCCCACTCGCGGGTCAGCTCCTCGGAGAATCCCATCGTCGCGACGAGCGCGCGCCACTCCGGTACCGAGAGGGTTTCGGCGGTCTGGCGGTGTTCGACCAGCAGGGTTTCGAGGGCCGCTCTGACCGGTTTCGTCCGCGTGAGTTCGAGTTCGCCCGCGCGGATCGCCCCCTCGTCGATCGCGTCGGCCAGCGCCTCGCACTGAGCAGTAGAAAGGTCGTGCCAGAGGTAGGTGTACTCGGGATGCAGCGGGGCGTCGTACTCGGTGGCCCACGCCAGCGCCTCCTCGACGGACGGGGATTCGAGGTCCACCCGGGGGGAGTCCGAAAGCGCCTGCACGTCCGCCTCGCTGCGTTCGAACTCCTGGATCCACCACTCGACGGTGTAGGAGGCGGGCGCGAGCGGGTGGTTGTTCTCGACGAACTCGCCGTAGTTGACGAGGTACTCGCCGGCGTCGAGGATCCTCTCGACCCCGTTTCTGACTTCGAGGGCCTCCTCGGGGTCGTTTATCGTCCGTACCTCGCCGTTCGCCAGTCTGACCGTGGGACCCTCGATGGTGTCGACGGGGACGATCCCGTGGGCCTTCCCGGGGCGTTCGGTCTTGATCTGCGTGCCGGTCGCGAGGAAGTCGTCGACGACGTGCATCGTCGCGGGGTGGATACCCCCCGTAGCGAATCCGTGGTTGCGCGCCCGGCCGTACCGCAGGCGAAAGCCGCCCGGCCGGGAGGGATGGGAGAAGACGGGCCGCCCGGCGATCAGATCCCTGAGGAACTTCTCGGAGGGGGCCGCCCGCGGCGGACCGACGGTCGCGTCGGGCTCGCCGTCCGGATCGTCACCGTCCTCGTCGGTCGATTCCGCGTCGCGTTGCTCGTCGTCGCCCTCGTCCTCGCCGATCGTGCCGTCGATCAGGTCCTGGAGCCACGGCCAGTCGACCTCGTCGAGCTCGCGGGTGTAGCGCTGGATCTTCGGCGCTTTGAGCGCGATCCCCTCCGCGAGCACGAGACACATCCCGCCCCGGGGGTTGTTCGTCCCCACCCGTTCTAAGTCCCGAAAGCCCGAGACCTCGGCGTCGCCGGTGGCTTCGCCGTCGAGGAGGACCGGACAGTTCCGCGCGATGAACTTCGTCTCCTCGTCCTTCGGGGAGTACTGCAAGCCGGTCGTCTTGTCGTACAGTCCGACCTCCTCGGCGTAGCGCTCGATCTCGTCGTCGCGGGCCTTGTACTCGCTCACGCCGAGCAGCGCGCGGGTGTAGTCGGCGACGAGCACCGACAGCGCCTGTGCGGTCCCGCCCGCCGACCTGATGGGACCGGCGTAGAAGACGCGCACGCACTCGGTGCCGTCGTCGTTTTCCATCAGCTCGACACGGTCGATCCCCTCGATCGGCGCGGCGACCACGCCCTCGGTCAGCAGCGCGACCGCCGTGCGGACCGCACCCTCGATCTTTCCATCTCGGGTTTCGTACTCGCCGACCCGACCCTCCGCGAAGTCCTCCGCGAGCGCGAGGGCGGCCTCCTCGCGGCTCATCCGTTCTTCGAGTTCGCGAACCCGCTCTGCGACCCCCGGAATGTCGAGGATGTTCTCGACCCGATCGGCCATGTCCTTCGCGACCGGGATCTCGACTTCGGGTCGCGGATCGCCACTGTGAGCGCGGGCGCGCGCCGCGAGATCGAACGCCTCGTCCAGCCGGGACTCGATACGCCCGAAGTAGCGTTCGTCGTCGGCTCGCATCTACAGCCAGAGGTCGAGTTCGGTCGTCCCGTCGAGCTCCCGGACGAGTTCGCCCTCAAACTCGCGTACGTAACACTCGCCGGCGAAGACGGTCCCCGAGTGCAGGTGGCCCGCGATCGCCTGCCCGCTGGGACGGGAGCAGACCGCGTGAGTGTGCGCGAAGCGCTCGCTGTCGAGCCACGAGACGTTGCCCACGCAGGCGGCGACCTCCAGTGGCTCCTCGAACGTGACGGCCTCGTACTCCTTTTCGCGCTGGTCGTAGAACCAGATCTCCGCGTCCTGAACCGCACCGAGCGCGTAAAAAAAGCCCGCGTCGATTTCGGCCTCCTCTGCGAGGGTTTCGAGTTCCTCTCGCCAGTCGGCACCGGTCTCCATCCGGGCAACGAACTCCCGTTTCGTACGGACCTCGCGGTAGTGCATACGAATGGCAGACGACCGGGAGTATCAAAAACGTGTTCCTATCGCCACTCCGAAAGCGACGCGGCCTCGGCGAGGGGCATGGTGAGCCACGCGTCGTCGGTGGTTACGTCGGCAATGACGACGCGCTCTCCGTCCTGCGCGTCGTCGATCGAGACCATGACCTCGTGGCCGTCATCCACAGCGGACGTCCGAGTCGCTTTCGTGGACATGATATGACAATCGGTGTCGTGGCTTATAAACTTCTCGAAGTAACAACCAGGTTTAGTTCCCTGATATAAAGTATACGCACCTGCAAGCTGTGAGGATGGGTGGATAGTCGGGCGGCGTATCCCACGCGCGTCGAGTCTTCGAAACGAGTTCGAGACGGAGCGCAAGCGGAGACCGGCCCCGGTGTGGAACCGGAGAGATCGGGGGGTACAAGACGCCCGAGGTTCTATGGCGCGAGCATGAACGTCGCAGACGCGATGACGCCACGCTCGGAACTCGTCACCGTCGAGCTTCCGGGTTCGCGCGACGACGCGCTCACGTATCTCAAAGAGCGCGGCTTCTCGTCGGTACCGGTCGTGAAGACGGAAAACGGCACGGAGGAGTTCCGCGGGCTGGTCACCCGCGAGCGGCTCATCGAAAACCCCGACGAGGACCAGCTCGCGCTGCTGTTAGAAGAGGTCCCGACCACGACCGAGGAGACGACGATCGAGGAGCTGGCGGGGCTCATGCTCCGGGAGGACGCACGGCGCGTTCCGGTCGTCGACGGGCGGCTCGAAGGGATCGTGACGATCACCGACGTGATCCGAGCGATCGCGAACGGCGACGCCGACGGCGAGCGGGAGGTCGGCGATCTGGCGGCCAGACACGTAAACAGCGTCTACGCCGGGACGCCGCTTCCGGTCGCGGAACGCGAACTCTACTACGCCGACGAGCCCTACGCGGTCGTGCTCGACGACGAGGCCGACCCCTGTGGAATCCTCACCGAGGTCGACGTCCTCGAGGTCGCCGAAGTCGTCGAGGGCGAGGCCCGCACCGGCGACAGTATGGCCGGCGATGACAGCGACTGGAAGTGGGAGAGCATCAAGGCCGTCGGAAACCGGTATCTCCCCACCCGGAACGTCGAGATCCCCTCGGCCCCGGTCCGGGAGTTCATGACCGAGGACGTGGTGACGGTCACCAAGCGAAAGACGGCACGGGAGCCAGCCCAGCTCATGATCCGCAACGACATCGAACAGATCCCCATGACCAGCGGCGACGAGCTCGTGGGCATCGTCCAGGACACCCACCTGCTGGAGGCGTTGGATGAGCGATAGCGAACGCAACTCCGAGTCCGAATCGCGCACGCTCG